>NZ_JAWOTC010000005.1:0-245214 GCF_033338675.1 Vibrio sp. Vb1574 | reverse complement strand
CCTACCAATTCAACAACATATCGGGGTTACATCAGGAAGTGTATGACAAGCTTATGATTTTCGCCAACTTTTTTCTTGGCGAACAAAAGGAATAGCACTACGTAAATTATTGTTAAACGCCAGAAATTTGATATTTTTGTTTTTGTTTCATCTTCATCAGGAAAAACATCCAGATTATAAAACTAAAAATAGTTTAAATGTCAACATTAAACACTATTTAATAAAAATATCAGATATTGGTTATTTAACAGACACTTGACATAGAACTTGTCGTAAATTCAGTGATTTGTATGTAACTCGATACGTAACAATTAGATTAAAAGGTATGACCACCTGTACTTTGCAACTGTGCTTAGAAAGCTTGATTAAACCCACGCTTCTCGCTGTTTAACGATGACGCCATATACAAAGATTGATAATGTGGAAGTTCGTGTATTTCCTCATTGGCTTCTTACACTGCTTCTAGGCGACCATGATTAATCAAATCATAAATATTCTTTTCCCTGTTTTTGCTCTTGTCGGAGTTGGCTATTTGGTCGGTCGTTACATCAAGCCTGACTTTCGCCCAATAAACCGCATTAATATTGAGGTTTTTACGCCAGCACTGGTATTTTCGTCACTCGTTAGCATGCCGCTCGATTCAAATCAGGGGCCACTTCTTTTGGCGGCAATTGTTGCGGTTTTAATTCCCGCACTACTCATGATCCCGGTATGTCGATGGACGTCACTCTCGTTTAAAACCTGGGCGCCACCACATATGTTTCGCAATAGCGGAAATCTAGCTATTCCTTTGTTTACCTATACGTTTGGAGAAATTGCGCTGTCGTCAGCAGTGCTTTTATTTGTCGTGTCAGCATGCTTGCATATCAGCTTAGGCGTAATGCTGCTTAGTCATGGCAACCCTTTTAAGCAAATAGTCAAGATGCCAATCTTTTTAGCAGCGTCGTTGGCTCTGTTTCTCAACGTGTCAAATGTGGGTGCATGGGCGCCTTTATACGAAGCCACGGCTCTACTTGGGCAAGCGGCCGTACCCGTGATGCTTTTATCTCTGGGGGCACAAATGTGTCATTTAAGGTTGGACGGTTTAAAGATTGGTGTGTTGTGTACCGTGCAGTCACTGGCAACTGGTGCTGTCGCTTTTGCACTTATTTATTGGTTAATTCCCCTTCCAACGATGCAATTGCAAATGATGGTGCTCTTCACAATGCTGCCGCCAGCCGTCATGAATTACCTATTTGCGGAAAGGCTGAATATAGAACCCATGAAAGTGGCGTCAATGGTACTATTTGGCAACTTTTTCAGCATTCTTACGCTGCCTCTTCTGCTTAGCTATACCCTCTCACTCGCTGCCTAACCGCCAATAAGCTATCGTTAGCGTGTATTAGCTGAAAAACAATACGTTCCTAATCTCGGGTAAGGGCCATCCCTAGTTTGGTCTAGTATTTTAAAGTAATGAGGGGTGGTGCGAGCAGTAAGGAACTTGAACAACGATAAGGTAATCCTAAAAATAAAAAACCCTGCCGAGCTGGCAGGGTTTTCATTTCTTAAGAAGATGCGTTACGCGAGATTAGTCACGTAGAGACGCACCAAACTTCTCAGAAACGTGAGCAACGATAGCGTCAACCGCACCCGCGATATCTGCATCTTCAAGCGTACGCTCAAGTGACTGTAGAGTCAGAGCGATTGCTAGGCTCTTCTTACCATCTTCAACGCCTTTACCTACGTAAACGTCGAACAGTTTCGCATCTTTAAGGAACTCGCCACCTTGCTCTAGACAAGCGTTAACGATGTCACCAGATGCAACAGCTTCATCCACTACTACCGCGATATCACGACGGTTTGAAGGGAATTTAGAAAGTGCTACCGCTTCTGGGATCACTTTGCTGTTAATTGCAGACCATTCGATTTCGAATACGATAGTACGACCATTTAGACCGAACTTACGCTCAAGCTCAGGGTGAACGGTACCGATCACGCCCACTTCTTTGCCATCTACGATGATTGCCGCAGATTGACCTGGGTGAAGTGCTGGGTTAGCTTTTTTGCTTTCAGGTGACAGTGCAGCGAAAGAGTACGCTTTTTCGTTCGCAGATAGCTCTAGAATCGCTTCTAGATCGCCCTTAAGGTCGAAGAAATCAACCGTGTTAGTTTCGATATCCCAATGTTCTTCACCGCGAGTACCAGCAATAACACCTGCAAGCATAGGCTCTTGGCGCATGCCGTTTTCTGCAGTTTCACATGGGATGAAACGTAGGCCGTATTCGAATAGACGAACGCGTGGCTGTTGACGCTTCTGGTTGTGAACAACCGTGTTCAGCAGACCTTGGATAAGACCAAGACGCATTGCTGACATGTCTGCAGAAATTGGGTTTGGAAGCACTAGAGGCTCAACACCAGGTACAACTAGCTTTTGTTGCTCAGGCTCAACGAAGCTGTATGTAATTGCTTCGTGGTAACCACGATCAACAAGAAGATCACGAACGCGTTTCAGTGGAAGATCCGCTTCAACGTGGTTGTGCATCTTAAGTGCTGCTGCTGGGTGTTGGTTAGGAATGTTGTCATAACCGTAGATACGGCCAACTTCTTCAATCAGGTCTTGCTCGATAGCGATATCGAAACGCCATGTTGGCGCTACTGCCATCCAACCTTCTTCTGAAGCTTCAACCGTCAAACCTAGACGCTCTAGGATTTCTACTACGTCGCTATCTGCAATGTGGTGACCTAGCAGGTTGTCTAGCTTAGTACGACGTAGAGCAACTTTGTTTGGCTTAGGTAAGTCTGCTTCAGACTCTACTGCAACAACAGGTGCTACTTCACCGCCACAAATTTCAACAAGAAGCTGTGTTGCACGCTCCATTGCGCTCACTTGTAGTGCGTAATCCACACCACGCTCAAAACGCATTGAAGAGTCAGTGTGCAGACCGTAGCTGCGTGCGCGACCACGGATGTGGTCAGGTGCAAAGAATGCACACTCTAGTAGAACGTCTTTAGTCTCAGTTGTTACACCAGACTCTTCACCACCAAAGATACCTGCGATTGCAAGTGCTTTGTTATGGTCAGCAACTACTAGTGTATCTGCGTTTAGTTCTGCTTCGTTGCCGTCAAGAAGCGTTAGCTTCTCACCTTGCTCAGCCATACGAACTACGATGCCACCTTCGATCTTCGCTAGATCGAATGCGTGCATTGGTTGGCCTTGCTCTAGAAGAACGTAGTTAGTGATGTCTACTACAGGGTCGATAGAGCGAATACCACAACGACGCAGTTTCTCTTGCATCCATAGTGGTGTTTCAGCTTGAACGTTTACGTTCTTAATAACACGACCTAGGTAACGAGGACACGCAGCAGGAGCTTTCACTTCGATAGACACTTTATCGTCGATTGAAGGGGCAACTGCTTCTACTGATGGCTCAGTCACGTCAGCACGGTTTAGTACGCCAACTTCACGAGCTAGACCACGAATGCTGAAACAGTCAGCGCGGTTTGCTGTTAGGTCTACGTCTACTGTTACGTCGTCTAGACCTAGGAATTCACGGAAATCAGTACCGATTACTGCGTCTTCTGCTAGTTCCATGATGCCGTCTGACTCAACGTCGATACCTAGTTCAGTGAACGAACAAAGCATGCCGTGAGATGGCTGGCCACGTAGTTTCGCTTTTTTGATTTTAAAATCACCTGGAAGAACAGCACCAACTGTTGCTACTGCTACTTTCAGACCTTGGCGACAGTTAGGTGCGCCACAAACAATGTCTAGAAGCTCTTCTTCACCCACGTCAACTTTAGTTACGCGCAGTTTGTCTGCATCTGGATGTTGACCACATTCAACAACGTGACCGACTTTAACGCCAGTAAAAGAACCAGCAACAGGAAGAACGTCGTCTACCTCTAGACCGGCCATTGTAATTTGGTGAGTTAGCTCGTCAGTAGTAACCGCAGGGTTTACCCACTCACGAAGCCATGATTCGCTGAATTTCATGTTGATGAACCCTCTGGATTACTTGAACTGTTTTAGGAAACGAAGATCGTTCTCGAAGAACGCACGTAGGTCGTTCACGCCGTAACGAAGCATTGTTAGACGCTCAACACCCATACCGAATGCGAAACCAGAGTATTTTTCAGGATCGATACCTACGCTACGTAGCACGTTCGGGTGAACCATACCGCAGCCTAGCACTTCTAACCATTTACCGTTTTTGCCTTTCACGTCTACTTCAGCTGAAGGCTCAGTGAATGGGAAGTAAGATGGACGGAAACGTACTTCTACTTCTTCTTCGAAGAAGTTACATAGGAAATCGTGCAGGATGCCTTTCAGCTGAGCAAAGTTTACGTTCTCATCAACCAGCATGCCTTCCACTTGGTGGAACATTGGCGTGTGCGTTTGGTCGTAGTCGTTACGGTATACACGGCCTGGTGCGATGAAACGGAATGGTGGTTTACCATTTTCCATCGTACGGATCTGTACGCCTGACGTATGAGTACGAAGCATCAAGTCTGGGTTGAAGAAGAAAGTATCGTGGTCAGTACGCGCTGGGTGATCAGCTGCGATGTTTAGCGCATCGAAGTTGTGGAATGCATCTTCGATCTCTGGGCCAGCCTCGGTGTTAAAACCAAGTTCGCCAAAGAACTTCTCAATACGCTCTACAGTACGAGTTACTGGGTGTAAACCACCGTTTTCAATACGACGACCTGGTAGTGTTACGTCGATTGTTTCTGCTGCTAGTTTCGCTTCAAGCTCAGCACGTTGTAGTGCATCTTTACGAGCTGCGATAGCTTGCTGAACTACGCCTTTCGCTTTGTTGATCTCTTGACCAGCTTCACGGCGTTCTTCTGGTGGTAGTTTGCCTAGGCTTTGAAGTTGAGCAGTTAGCTCACCTTTTTTACCCAGATACTGAACACGCACTTCATCAAGTGCGACTAGCGATTCGGCAGCTTCAATTGCAGTGCTCGCGCTAGCAATGATCTCTTCTAGATGTTGCATCGTTTCCTCATCTACCTGTAGGTAGTGTCCATAAGGGAGTGATTGGTTTTTTGATAGCTGTACATAGTAGCCAAACCGGGCACCAATGCCAAATTGAATTACGAAAAGAAGAGGTTATTGAATAAAAAGAGCACAAAAACGTCAAAAATGTCATCTTTAGTTAATCTGCCGTTTAGTTGTGCCCTTTTGTTTTAGAAATAGTATTGAATAGATAGCTCGATAAAATCGTCATCTCTAGCGAAGTAGAGCAAATCATTTGGTGTTTCATTTTTAAACAACCAAGCATCAATTTGCCACTTAACGTGATTCGATATTCGGCTCGATGCTTCTAACTTAGCATTGTAAACATCATCGTTATCTAAATCCTTCGTAATTCCCGTCAATACTTCCGTTCCGTCCTCATCATTGAGCGCCCAACGAATACCTGCAAACACATCATTTTGACCGATAGTTTGTGCGTTGTTCCCACGACTGTCATAGAGGTACTCACCAATAACCCCCACATCCCAAACCGTGTCAAATGCACCGACGAAGGTATACTCAAAGCCCGTCACAAGACCGACATGATTATCAGCACTATCTCGATAAATACTTTCCAGTTTCCATAACCAATCGCCAACGATTCCTTGCACATCCAGACCGACATGACTCATCAGAGCGTGGTAAGGCTTTAATTCTCCGTACTCAAAACGAAAGTAAGGATCCCGGTTTGTTCCATATAAATAGCTCAGGCCTACGTCCCAATCGCCAAGCATTTTCGAATATCGAAAAGCCACATCTACGTGCTTCTCTTCTCTGCTTGACTCATAGATAGCATCATCAGAGACAACGGGGTCGGTTCTAAAGCGGCCATCTGTACCCGCAAACGTTCGTTCCCTAAAGTAAGGTAACAACATTGCGTGGACGGTGCCCCAGTCTTTGAAAGAGGTAAAATGTAACATCGGCTGACCGAGTTTATCTTCACCATCGACGGCTTCAATGGCATCTGTTTGGTTTACTACATCAACTAAATGGGCTGATTCAGTCACTCCCCAAAAGACCTTACTAATCCCAACTCGAAGCTCATAATCATCCCAATAAGTCAGATAAAGTGCCTCTCGTATGTCACCATGACTTCGCTCATCGTCTAGACCATCCAGACGATAGAAAGGTGTGAAAGTAAAGTTTGCATCACCATTTTGCATCTCCCAGTAAAATTCTGGCTGCAAAACCAATGACGTTTGCGCTTTGCTCTGACCCTGAGAGCCCGTTTCAAAAAACTGACGATGCTCAATATTGACTTGTCCTGCGAGCTCGACGGCAGTCAGAGGCATCGAGTAAAAAAAAGCTGCTGCACTAAGCAACAACCCAGCATTTAATCGCTTCATTTTTCCTCCACTACCTCACTCGCTTCAACACATTCTTATGAAAGTCATTGTCTTGTAATCCAGTGTTAAAACGCATTTCGCTAGTCGTTAGCTCAGTACTTTTTCCTGTTTGATGGTTTGTCATCGCCATAGTGTGCGCTCGCCAATATTGGTTGAGATATTGCTTGTAATCGGAAAAAGAAAGCGTTTTTAACAAAGAGCCTTTGCGGTCGTAAAACTCAACTTTAAGTGGACGATAATGCGCTTTATCTAACCATACCGTTTGCTTGGTATAACCTGAGTTCTTATCGGTCGGAATTTGCTCTACGACGAAAACATCTTGCCCGTTTATGCTGTCATCTTTTAGGTAGTTGAAACGGTATTTTTCAATCTCAAAGGAACTGAGATCCTCATACGCGAATTCACTGCCCATAAAAGGACCTGATTTGTTACGCGAGGAAATACGTTTCACACGTTTCAGTGCAGGAAGGTAAAGCCATTGGTCATCGGCACCCACCGTATGAGAATGGTTAAGAAACGCCGTGCCTTTTACATCTCTCGGTTCATCAAATATCGTGAGCCCTTTGTCACCATCGCCATCAACTTCGAGTGATTGTAAGCGCATTAAACGTGTGCTGCTTTCTCCTTGCGCGTTTCGCAGAATCATTTGCATCGTAGCAACAGAATCCCCCCACCCTTCATCACGGGCTTTGCGCTCTTGGGCAATTTCTAGTCCTTTGGCTTCATCCGCCAACACCGCATGACTCATAATAAGCGAGACAGAAAGTACTGATACTTTTAAGGCATTTTTTACTAAATTCATGTTCAATCCTTTAATTCGTTATGACTGAGTAACAGTCTTGGTTTGAGAGTCAGTTGATTTAAGCTTATTTCGGCGCTCCACCTCGTCGTAAACGCCTTTGTCAAACAACATCAGTAGAGTCGGTAGAAAGATGAAATCCACAACAAGAGCAATGAAGATAACAATGGCACTCAACTGTCCCATATCGGCATTTAAGCGGAAGCTCGACATCGCCAGAACAGAGAAACCAGCAACAAGCACGACCGTCGTAATCCAAAGTGCGCGCCCCACGGTACGAAAGGCGTAGCGAACCGCTTGCTCCGCACTGTGGCCATCTTTACGAGCGTGTTGATATTTAGAAAGAAAGTGAACGGCGTCATCAACAACAACACCAAGCGTTAATGTCACAACGACAGACAATCCCAAGTTAATCTCGCCAGAAACCAGCGCCCAAATACCAAAACCAATAAGCGCAGGAGCAATATTCGGGACAAGACTAATTAAGCCAAGCTTGAACGAACGCAAGGCAAAGATCAGTAATGCAGAGATTAAGACAAGAGTAATGGGCAAGGTTGACAGCATGCTAGCCATATTCGTTTCACCAATATGCGCAAACATCAGTGAAGGACTAGACGCAACAACATCATATTGAGGCGCGTTTTCGTTAAACCATTGGTAAATACGATTTTCCAAATCAACAAGCTCGACGCTGCCCAAGTTCTCCACGGTGAGAACCATCTTGTTCGACGACTTATCTACATTGATTTGGTTGTTCAAATCTAAACCATACGGTAGTGACATTTCATAAAGCAGCAGATATTGAGCCGCTAATTCTCTGTCTTGAGGGAGCGAGTAATAAGCCTGATCATCTCCATGCATGTTCTTGTTTAGGCGCTTATAAACATCGCTCAAGGTCGCAACATGGTCCGTTTCTGGCTGCAACCTTAGCCAGTCAGTAAATTTACCCACGGAATTGAGAAAATTAGGATCGGCAATGCCCTGCGATTCGTTAGTTTTTATCGCGATACTGATGTTCGCCATGCCACTGATTCGCTCTTCCATAAAATCAGCCGCTCGGCGAAATTCATTGCTATGGCCAAAGTACTCGACGGATTCATCATTGACTTTGTTCAGCGGAATCAAGCTCGCACTCGCGACAATAACAAGCACCGACAACGGCAATAACGCATGTCGCTTTGACACCACGAAATCTCCTAAATGATCCATAAAGTGCTTTCTTTCATCAGAAGTATCCGACTTCACCGTAACCGGAAGGATATTAAGCAAGGCGGGAAGTAACGTGATGGAAAGGAAACAAGCAACCATGACGCCAAGGGCTGATAGGTTGCCGAAATCTCTCAGGATTGGAGAATCCGACATATTCATCATTAAAAAGCCGATCGCGGTGGTAATGGAGGTAATCAAGATAGGCATGAAATTGAGCCCAATACTTCGCTCAATAGAGTGGGCTTTACTAAAGCCGTTTTGCATAGACTGACGCATTGTCGCGATGATGTGTACACAGTCTGCGACGGCAAGCGTCATCACCAAGGTAGGCACATTAACGGTCGCCGTGCTTAAGAACATACCAGCCCATCCTGACAAGCCCATTGTAACCATAACCGAGCCGATAATAACGATGAGTGTCGCGATGACGCTAAGCAATGAGCGCAACATGATGGTCAGAAACACCAATATCACTAGTAACATAGTTGGCACTAATGTTGCGCTATCATCTTGGGCTGCGGTCATAAACGCGTAGTTCATTGCAATAATACCAGCCTTGTGGAATTCCGTGTCTGGGTGCACTTGCTGATAACGCTCAATCATTCCGTTTATGTAAGCAACCACCTCTTGTACTTCAGCAGTTTTATCTATTTCAGGGAGTTGGACCGTAATGTTTACGACCGTGACATCTCCTTTTTCAGAAATCAGTGAACTTTTCAAAACCGGCTCACTCAACGCAATACTTTTGACTTTCTCTATTCGTTGAGGTGTCAATTCATATTCGCTATACAGTAAATCTTCGACAAGAAGATCATCTTCAAACGCTTCGGTATGCTGGTAGTTGGCGAGGGAATCAACGCGGGTCGAGTATGGAACTTGCCACGCCTCGTCAGTGATCTGCTGAATAAGAGATAATGTGCTAGGAGTAAAAACAGTGCCGCTCTTTGGCGCTATAACCAAAGCAAGACTGTCAGATTTTGCAAAGGTGGTTTGAATTTCATCAAACGCAAGTAACTGCTCATTTGTTCCATCAAAGAAGATGTCGTAATCTCCTCTAAAGTAAAGATTTTTTCCTCCAATAGTTGCTATGACAATCAATAAAACGGTAGCAAGCATCACCAATACACTGTAATTCGTTGGTAGCTTACCCCACCCTGAACGGGCGTATTGTTGAACGTTGTGATGTGGCATCACACTCTCCTTTTGTGACGTTTCGTCAAATTTAAAAACTAAAAAAACAGCAAATGCTGTAAATAACCAGACAAACTCGACATGCAAACTTTAGATCGAATGAATTTGGCTACATAAGTTAGTTTTTAGTAACTTCCTATGCTTCTCGTGATCATTGGCTGAACGCCAACCTTCGAGATTTAATGACGATTCGTCACAATAGTGCGATAAAAAAGCCAACCATAACGTCAGATTGGCCTTTCCAGTTTATTAGCGATTCACTGACTCTAAATAAGCAAGCTCTTCACTAAATAACTCCTGCTCCACTCGACGCCAGGTTTTACGGTAGTCCCATTCTGTAGATAAAGGCGACCAACCTAAACCATCAAGTAACATATTCGCGTTGTGCAGTACTGAGAATGGGTCTTGAATTCGCTGAATACATCGACTGTTCGATGCATTTTGCGCCAAAGCGTTTGAACCGAATGCAATAGACCAGTTGGCGAATACAATAGCATCAGAACCAATTGCGGGAGAAAACTTAAGATCACCACATTCTACCGCATTGTTCACCAGCGCATCAGCACCATCTATTACTTGTTCTTCCAAGTTATTCAGTTCATTCACACGTTTAGGCGAAGCCTTCTCTAAAACCCAAGGCGTCTTTGCAACAATCGCACAAGTTGATAGTACTGGCTCCATACGAGCGTAAATACGATAACCTACATGCATCGCAATGATTTTTTCTCTGGTATTGCCATTAAATTTGGCGGTACGTTCGAAAAATATTGCTTCGCTTTTCAGCGAATGAATACAAAGCGCAAGAATCACATCTTCTTTGCTGCAAAAATGATTGTAGATCGTCCCTTTAGAATAAGGGCTTGACGCTGTAAGCTTGTCCATCGTTAAGTTGGCAAAGCCTTGCTCTTGAACTAAAGACTTAGCCAATTGAATAAGCTCTATCTCACGATCAGCAATCGCCTGTTGCTTTTTTGTTAGCCCTGAAGACACACGACATCCGTCTTGCTTGCTATATTTTTTACAGCGAAAGTTAAACATAATCCTTTGATCCGTATACCAACACACTCCCAATAATTGTAACACGATTCTTTAATACAGGAACGCAACTAAAGTTGACGAACCGTCATAAATGACACTTCGTCATAATAGATCAAAAAACAAACATTTCAAGTATGAATTTATAATTAGAAGATAAATAGCTACCAATTATGCATACCCAAGTAGCTACAGGATGCTTGGTTCAACGAGAATGGTTTCTTTGTAGAGGAAGCGAGAGAGGCTTTGGGAGGAACAACGAAGGAAATCAGCATGTTAAAAATAACGAAAGTAGATGCTGAACAGGTATTATTCGAAATAAGCCCAACACACTTTAAGTCTGAATTAAGAGCAAACACCGCTGAATGCCCTACTTACAAAGTATTTGCTGTCTTAGGCTTTTTCTTTTGCAACGCCCTTTTAGAAACTCTCTTCAAAAAAGGCTCAAAATCTATATAGATAGGCTTGGCTTATCACCTGCAGCTGCGATGGCATAACGAATATCATCAATAAATCGCCCCTCTGTCTCAATAATTCCGTCAGAGAATGTGACTGGCTGATGTGGCCCAGCAAGTAGAACAATATTAGTAAAATCAGAGACATTAAAGTTCTCTGCTACAACATTTTTGGAATGAAAATCAATGACGGTCTTTGCAACTTGATCTTCCAGTAACAAAAGCTGTTCTTCAGTAATTTTCATACGCGCCAAAGCAACGCGAACACACTTATCGTGGGTAGTCGTCTGCTCTTTTATGATTTCGGTATATTTGTCGTTGAGCTTGGAGTTCTCTGCATAGCTATAATATAAAGGCCCGTGCAGCGTTATATTTTTATCTTCATCAACGTAAACGAGATCCAACAACTCTAATGCTTTTAAGTAATCAGACATGCTCTGCTCAGACAAGTCATACTTTTTCTTTAAAATAGAATAACCGTCTTTACCTCGAAGCATTCTCAATTCACGATAAAAGTCGTAAAGGTGAGGGAATTGAAAGAATACCTCATCCTGCGTACGACTAAAGTAATCCTCGTCTTCACCTTGCAATTGATTTGCGAGCTTTTGTAGTTCATCTAACGTGCAATCAACCGCTCTACAATATTCCAGCAACTTATCTAAAGCGAGATTCGTGCTTGTAAGATGTCTCTTAAAGGTAGATAGTGGCATACCCATTTTCTCAGATAGCTCTCGATATGTTAGCCCTTTTGTTTTAATCGCTTGGCGTAATGCGGCTAGCAAGTATTCGGGAGTCAGATCTCTCATCTACAATTCCTTTTGGCAATGTTACAGCTGTATAGTATTTGTAACAATTTAGAACCGCTTGGCAAGGTATAAGTTCATATTTTTATAAGAAAAACATGAATTGATATACTGAAAGGAGAATTCACACAACAAATGAAAAATTCAATATGAATTCAATTTCATTATAAGTATAAAATAATATGCAAAATAAAAGTAAAGCAATCACTCTAAATTATCGTGATTAATTTTAATAGTAACGTAAAGTTGAGAATATAAATCTATTCGCTCTGCAAAAATCTAGAATAATTAACCTAAAAGGAACAGAACGGTAAATGCATAATAATTCACCGCTCTCTATTAGCATTTTTGCAATGCTATTCAAGTAGACTAGTCCGCTAGTTTCACTGCAGTACCAAATGCCAAAATTTCCGAAGAACCATCTACGATTGAGCTTGTGGTAAATCGAATCCCTACAATTGCATCGGCACCTTTAGATTCAGCGTCCGCCACCATGCGCTGTATAGCAATATCACGCGCGTCGGTCATCATTTCCGTGTAACCACGAATTTCGCCGCCAACAATGCTCTTGATACCCGCCATGAGGTCACGGCCAATATGCTTTGATTGAACAACATTACCAGTTACAACCCCTCTGATTTCAGAGATCTGCTTGCCAGGAATGCTTTCGGTCGTTGTGTAGATCATTTTTAATCCCTTATAAACGTAAAAATTTATACCCAAGCTACCTTATAACTAACATAAGATGCTAACCAATAAATTGAGAAGACTGATAAACAATACTCTAAATAGCCAAGCTAAAAGTCATTTGGGTATAAATTTTAGCAATAAAAAAGGAGAGCTAATGCTCTCCTTCTCTTAATCCTAAACTGCTAATTAAAGAGCAGCTTTCGCTTTTTCAACTAGAACTGCAAATGCAGCTTTGTCGAATACTGCGATGTCCGCAAGGATCTTACGGTCGATCTCGATAGATGCTTTCTTAAGACCATTGATGAAACGGCTGTAAGATAGACCATTTTGACGAGATGCCGCATTGATACGTGCAATCCATAGTTGACGGAATTGACGTTTCTTAGCGCGACGGTCACGGTAAGCGTATTGACCAGCTTTAGTAACTGCTTGGAAAGCTACGCGGTAAACACGTGAACGCGCACCGTAGTAACCTTTAGCTTGTTTTAGAACTTTCTTATGACGTGCACGAGCTTGTACACCACGTTTTACGCGAGGCATTATGCTTCTCCTAAACTAAACGATTGATAACTAAAAAGAATTAAGCGTATGGCAACATACGGATTACTGCAGCCACTTCACATTTTGGAAGGATTGCATTCGGACGTAGTTGACGCTTGTTCTTAGTAGTACGCTTAGTCAGGATGTGACGTTTTGTAGCGTGCTTGTACTTAATACCACCAGCAGTTTTCTTAAAACGCTTAGCAGCACCTTTGTTGGTTTTCATCTTAGGCATGATGAATAACTCCGCATTGAGTAGGTTTAATAAACAACGTAATTAGGGCGAACAAAACCTAGCCGTTATGCCTTTATCGAAAGGAAAGCGGCTAGGTTTTAATTACTTGATGAGCCGTTAATTACTTCTTTTTAGGGGCTAGCACCATGATCATCTGGCGACCTTCAATCTTCTTAGGGAAAGATTCAACTACAGCAATTTCTGCAGTATCTTCCTTAAGACGATTTAGAACGTCAACACCGATGTCTTGGTGTGCCATCTCTCGGCCACGGAAGCGAATTGTTACTTTCACTTTGTTGCCTTCTTCAAGGAAACGCGTCAGGTTGCGTAGTTTTACCTGATAGTCTCCAATATCAGTTCCAGGACGGAATTTTACTTCCTTGATCTGGACCTGCTTTTGCTTCTTCTTCTGCTCTTTAGCAGTTTTGCTCTTCTCGAAGAGGAACTTACCATAGTCCATCACACGACAAACAGGTGGCTCGGCGTTAGGACTGATCTCAACGAGATCCATACCAGCTTCTTCAGCAGCTGCAATGGCTTCTTGAATCGATACAACACCAACTGATTCACCGTCAGCGCCTGTTAGTCGAACTTCACGAATACCACGAATTTCACCGTTGATACGGTGCGGGTTTTGTTTTACCGGCTGTTGGCCACGTCTTCCGCCTTTAATAGCTTATTCCTCCAGATTGAGCTTACGGCTAGAGATCTCGTCTTGGATGTATGCAATAAAATCATCCACTTTAAATTTACCAAGATCTTTACCTTTACGAGTACGCACTGCAATTTCGCCAGCTTCCATTTCTTGGTCACCAACAACAAGCATATACGGTACACGCTTCAAAGTATGTTCGCGGATTTTAAAGCCAATCTTCTCATTTCTCAAGTCCGCTTTAGCTCTAATTCCACTTTTTTGTAGTTTTTGTACTATTTCTTGAACATAACCTGACTGTTTATCAGTAATGTTCATAAGAACTGCTTGTTCTGGCGCCAACCAAGTTGGGAAGAAACCAGCATATTCTTCGATAAGGATACCGATGAAGCGCTCTAGTGAACCTAGAATCGCACGGTGAATCATTACCGGTACAAGACGTTCATTGTTTTCACCTACATAAGTTGCACCTAAGCGACCTGGTAGGTTGAAGTCTAGCTGGACAGTACCACACTGCCACGCACGGTCTAGACAATCGTATAGTGTGAATTCAATCTTAGGACCGTAGAACGCACCCTCGCCTTCTTGAATTTCGTATGGAATATCCATCGATTCAAGAGACTGCTTCAATGCTTCTTCAGATTGATCCCAGATTTCATCTGAACCTACACGTTTCTCTGGACGAGTAGACAGTTTCACTACGATGTTGTCGAAACCAAATGTTTGGTACGTATCGTACACCATCTTGATACAGTTTGTTACTTCTTCTTGAATTTGGCTCTCAGTACAGAAAATGTGAGCGTCATCCTGAGTAAAGCCACGTACACGCATAATACCGTGTAGTGCACCAGATGGTTCGTTACGGTGACATGAGCCAAACTCAGCCATACGTAGCGGTAAGTCGCGGTACGATTTTAGACCTTGGTTGAAGATCTGTACGTGACCTGGACAGTTCATTGGCTTAATCGCGTATTCACGGTTCTCAGAAGAAGTTGTGAACATTGCATCAGCGTATTTGTCCCAGTGCCCAGAGCGTTCCCAAAGAACACGGTCCATCATAAGTGGACCTTTCACTTCTTGGTAACCGTACTCATCTAGCTTAGCGCGGATGAATACTTCTAGATCACGGAAGATAGACCAACCATTGTGATGCCAGAACACCATACCCGGTGCTTCTTGCTGCATGTGGAATAGGTCGAGTTGCTTACCAATCTTACGGTGATCACGCTTCGCCGCTTCTTCTAGGCGAGTTAGGTGCGCTTTCAGTGCTTTCTTGTCGTGGAAAGCCGTACCGTAGATACGTTGAAGCATTTTGTTGTCGCTGTTACCACGCCAGTAAGCACCTGCAACATTCAGCAAAGTGAAGTGTTGACAGAAGCTCATGTTAGGAACGTGAGGACCACGACACATGTCGATGTATTCTTCATGGTGGTAAAGGCCTGGACGATCATCACGAGATACGTTTTCGTCTAGGATTTCCACTTTGTATGGTTCGCCACGTGATTCAAACGTATCACGCGCTTCCTGCCAGCTTACTTTTTTCTTAACCACTTCGTACTTGGTTTTCGCTAGCTCTTTCATACGCTTTTCAATCTTTTCAAGATCTTCTTGCGTTAGAGATTCGTCTAAGTCGATATCGTAGTAGAAGCCATTGTCGATGGTTGGACCGATCGCCATTTTAGCTTGAGGGTAAAGCTGCTTAAGAGCGTGACCAAGAAGGTGAGCACAAGAGTGACGAACGATTTCTAGACCGTCTACTTCATCTTTAACTGTGATGATTTCAAGGCTTGCGTCTTCTTCAATTAGATCACACGCATCAACGCGGTTACCGTTTACACGACCAGCGATAGTTGCTTTTGCAAGACCAGGACCGATCGATTGCGCAACTTCCATAGTAGAAACTGGGTTGTCAAATTGACGCTGACTGCCGTCAGGAAGAGTAATAATAGGCATGCTATGTCCTTTACAGTGGTGTTGCACACCAAGCAACACATGTTATTCAAATTAGAAGCTATTTGTTGAAAATAGTTGAGAGTCAATAAAGGCCTCTCGGTAACACGAATACCGGACCGTTATCGAAAATGGGATTGTACCTAGCTCACATTTAGAATGCAAAGCGCGATTTTGTTTTGTCATAAGAACTTAACCGCAGACCCGTCACGACAATCTGATCATGCTTTTTTAAGAGACCGCATAGCTGATGAATGGAATTGCCCCTCAATGAACTTACACAACAAATTACAATATCCCCTATTACGTGTGAACCGATACAAAGCCTAACACGCTGGGCGAGAGCTCAACGTGCGATTTAGGTATATAGTTGTTTTATAGAGTAGTTTGTATGTAGGTATTCATCATGGTCTATTTCAAATCGCGCTTTATGGTGCTTCTAAGCACCTCGATATGTTCTTTGCAAGCCTTCGCATCAAATGACTTATATGGCCCGCTGCGTTCTTACGCACAATCCCCAATGCAAGTGGTTAGTCACACCAACATACTGCGTTCAGGACATAGTCTGCCCTATGGTTTTGTCGAAGCCTATGGTTCAGGAACCGTGGCAAGTGTTTGGGCTCATACTGATGAATACGCACTGGATTATTACCACAATCAAATCGAATTAGGCAGCAAATGGCAAGTCAGCAACCGTTGGCAGTTGGAGCTCAACTATCGATGGGTCTTTGCCGCTGACAACCATTTAGATGGACTGACGAAAAGCTTCCATAAACTTTTCGGTATCGGACAAAATGGGCGGGATAAAGTAGACAGAGATCGTTTTTACATTTCAATGCCGCAATATGATGTGCTTGAAGATGATTTCGAAGGACAAACACTGGCCAATAACCTATCTACTTACTTACAGTATCAAGTGTTCCAAAATGAACATCACGGCCTATCGATTGGCGGCAGTTTGTATTTTAACGATGTGGCTCACGGCACTTTTCAAGGTAGCAGTTTCGAGCAAGGCTTCCAATTAAACTACAGCTACTTAAGTGATGCTCATGCATTTTATTCGATGATTGGCATGACTTTTCGCTCGGATGACCGTGCCTTGCTCGATCTGCCCTATCGACATAATACGATTGCCATTGCGGGTGGGTACCGTTATGCCTTAGAAGATAACCATCACCTGATGTTGGAATATCATTGGTATCAAGGGTCAACAGAAGGACCCACAGAGTTTGCTGATGCCTCTAATGAACTGGTATTGGGCTATCGATATCTAATGGAAAATTCAGCGCTTGAGTTTTTAGCCGTAGAGAACGCAAGAAACATGGATAACAGTACCGATATCGCTTTCACAATAGGATATCGGTACATATTTTCATCAAGGTGATGAGAGCTATAGATTTAGCGTTGGTGCAACTGCGGCTGCGACTTGAGCATCGGTTGCATTGATCGGCAACGTAAACGAGCGATATTGGTCACCAGCCAAGCTGAGCGAACGGTCAATCTCTGCCAAACAATGCATGACCTGCCCTTCCAGAATAAAAGAGAGCTCAATTTCTTTTGATGAGATAAAGCCGCTGTTACGGAACTCTAGCTCTTGATAAATACCAGAGCGAGAGGCAAACGAGCCACCGCGCAAAAAGCCTTTTTCAACATCGGCTTTAACCATAGTGAAGCCAGCTTGCTCGATCGCTTGAATAACCCGAGATGCTACTGGTAGTGGTTTCACTTCAATATAGTCACGGTCACGCGGATCAATTGCAAAATCAATATCTAACGTCGTCTCGACCCAAACATGACATTGATTCTTAAGTGCGCTAACCGCAGTAATTGGTGTTTCGTCATGCAGTTTTAGCTCAAACGGAACCTGCTTTTCTTCATTAGGTTGAATCACAAAAGGGTCAACTGCTTTCAATTGATCGATAGTGAAGGTTTGATAACTTACGCTATCATCCACTTCGACTTTCATTTCCGTGTTCAATTTAATCGTAATAGCATCAATTTGTTGTTCGACGTCTCCGCCTTTGACATGAACATGCCCTTTCAGCGTCGCTCCTTGAAACACGCTCATTTCGTCCAAAATGGTATCTACTTTTGCAGAGCCGATCCCCAGTGATGCTTTCAATTTTTTAAACATACTTTTCCTTTTTTAACGACTTTTCTTCTAATAATCGTTTGTTTACACAATTGTTTTCTGCTGTGCAAGCAATAGACCACAAGAAAATGTTTGAATTCAATCATCAATCCAAATAATGCTCAACAGCAAGAGTCATTCAGCTCTGCAATAGGATTGTTCGGTCACTAAGCGGTACATTCGTCGAGAAATGTTTGCAATTTGTACCTAAATTAAGCAGTATTTGTATAGTCAAATAAAGGGAAATCATTATGTCTGCACCACTCTACATTCAAATTAAACAATTTATCCTGGATAAAATTGATGCTGGAGAGTGGGTAGTTGGTCATCGCATCGCCACCGAGATTGAGCTTACCGAGCAATTTGGTGTCAGTAGAATGACAGTGAACAAAGCAATTCGGGATTTAGTAAATGAGGGCCGATTACAACGTCGCCCACGCTTAGGCACGTTCGTGTGTGATCCTGGTGAAAAGTCAGAATCTCCCCTGCTAGACATTCGAAACATTGCCGAAGAAGTCAGCGATAGAGGGCGAAAGTATGGCAGTAAAGTGCTCAAACAGATTGCCATAAAAGCAGATGACAACATTGCGATAAAACTCGGCGTTATGCTAGGCACGACAGTGTTTTACAGTGAAATTATTCACTATGAAGACCAAACGCCGATTCAATTGGAGCTCCGCTGGGTGAATAGCCAATATGCCCCGAGTTATTTAAATCAAGACTTCACACAAATCACTCCAAATCAATACCTGTCAGATAATTGCCCACTCAGCGCGATAGAACATACTGTAGAGGCAATTGTGCC
This sequence comes from Vibrio sp. Vb1574, assembly GCF_033338675.1. Lineage (NCBI taxonomy): Bacteria > Pseudomonadati > Pseudomonadota > Gammaproteobacteria > Vibrionales > Vibrionaceae > Vibrio > Vibrio sp. Vb1574. The sequence continues at coordinate 226,377 of NZ_JAWOTC010000005.1, read as the reverse complement.
TGAAAGCCGTATTAAGCAAGACTTAAAAATGCAAGCCAATGAGCCTTGCCTTCTCTTGAATCGCAGAACGTGGAGCCAAGATAAGTTAGTCAGTACCGCCCTACTTTATCACCCTGGTAACAAATATAAGCTGAGCTCAAAAGTGCTCATTTAAGGGCAAGATTGGTCCTCTAGATCTACGTTTTGATCACATTTTAGCAACATCAATCTTGTCAGTGTTCTTATTTTGCTCTATTTATTTGTATATACATTTAATGATACAAATAAACACAGGGACACAAACATGGATTTGCTGATTGAAAACGCACGTCTGGTCACCATGCAGTCGAGAGAGCGCGGTTATCTGCCAACGTCTCCTGCTCGTATTGGCATTCAATCTGGAAAAATCGTTGCGATCAGCACCTGTGCAATTGGTGAAGACGAACCGCAAACCGAGTCTCTGCTGTCTGCCCAACATTACGCTCAGAGTATCGACCTTCAAGGCAAGTTAGTTCTGCCAGGTTTGATCGACTGCCACACTCATCTTATTTACGCGGGCAATCGTGCCAACGAATTTGAAATGCGCTTAAGCGGCGTGCCATATCAAGAAATTTCCAAACAAGGCGGTGGGATACTTTCAACGGTGCATGCGACGCGTTCAGCAACCGAAGCGCAGTTAGTTGAGTTAGCGTTGCCACGTTTAGACGGGCTACTCGCGAGCGGCGTCACTTCTGTCGAAGTGAAATCAGGCTACGGATTGACACTGAATGATGAAGTAAAAATGCTCCGTGCAGCCAAAATGCTTGAACAAGAGCGCAAAGTTAAAATCACGACTACACTTCTCGCCGCTCACGCCATTCCGCCAGAGTTCCAAGGTCGTGCAGATGATTATATTGAGCACATTTGTCAGGACATAATCCCTGTTGTCGCAAAGGAAGAATTAGCTACGAGTGTCGATGTTTTTTGTGAATCGATTGGTTTCAATCTTGAACAAACAGAAAAAGTGTTTGTAGCTGCAAAACGCCACGGCTTAAAGGTTAAAGGGCATACTGAGCAACTTTCTAATCTCGGTGGTACAGCTCTCACTGCGCAATACAACGGTCTGTCAGCGGATCACATCGAGTTTTTAGATGAGCAAGGTGTTAAAGCACTTGCTCGATCAAACACCGTCGCCACTCTATTGCCTGGCGCTTTTTATTTTCTAAGAGAAACTCAGTTACCACCGATTGAGTTGTTGAGAGAGCATAACGTGCCGATGGCAATTGCTACGGACGTCAACCCAGGTACATCACCATTTTCTGATCTCACACTCATGCTGAATATGGCGTGCACGCTATTTCGCCTTACACCGCAAGAAGCACTGCGTGGTGTAACGCAACATGCAGCCAAAGCTCTGGGTTATCAAAACTCACGTGGCGAAATCAAAGTAGGGTTTGATGCGGACTTCTCTATATGGGATATCGAAAGCCCTGCGGATTTAAGCTATCAAGTCGGAGCAAAACGTCTGGTAGGTCGTATAGTAAATGGTGAATACATTTCACACGGAGGCCAATAATATGTCTCAATTCGACCTACACTCTCCCCTATTTCATTGGCAAGGCCGTCATGATGCCGAGGACGGCAAGCTTGGTCAGCGAATTCATCACGTTGTTCAACGCCAAAAAGCAGATGAGTTGAGTGCCGTTGCGCATGGCGTCTCATTACTCGGTTTTGCTACCGACGCTGGCGTTGCGAGAAACAAAGGACGCATTGGCGCGAAAAAAGCGCCAGACTTAATCCGACGAGCACTCGCTAATTTAGCATGGCACCAAGACGCCCCACTATATGACTTAGGTACTGTGGTGTGTGAAGACGACTTACTGGAAGAGAGCCAAGCTCTATGTGCAGCAACCATTTCAAGCGCACTGCCCCATACGCCAGTCATCGTGCTGGGTGGTGGGCATGAGATTGCATGGGCCTCCTTTTCCGGCTTAGCGGGGTATTTTAAAGAGCACTATCCAGAGAAGAAACCTAAAATCGGCATTATCAATTTCGATGCGCATTTCGATTTGCGCGCATTTGAGAGTAACCTCGCCGACATAAGACCGAGCTCTGGTACACCCTTCAACCAAATTCATCATTTTTGTCAACGTAACGATTGGGACTTTCATTACGCTTGTATTGGTGTAAGCCGTAGTAGCAACACTAAAGCGCTATTTGAAAAAGCAGATGCGTTAAATGTTTGGTATGTAGAGGACAATCAGCTCTGCTACTTAAACCACAGTTATCACTTAACTCAGCTTCAGCATTTTATTGACGACTGTGACTACCTCTATTTGACTATTGATCTGGATGTATTCCCTGCTGCAACCGCACCTGGAGTCAGCGCACCAGCAGCTCGGGGAGTGAGTTACGACACAATTGCCCCCTTTTTAGATCGAATTCTTCATTACAAAAATAAGTTAATGCTGGCTGATATCGCCGAATACAACCCAAATTATGACGTCGATAGTCAAACAGCACGATTAGCTGCCCGTTTGTGTTGGGATATCGCCAACGCAATGGCGGAAAAACAGCACAAACCATAATGCATCCCAGATGCCACTGATTATTACGACCAAGCAAGTACTTGGTCATCACGAGAAACTAAAGGAGTCTGAAATGACACAGCGCCAGGGACAAGATCCACGACTTGATACAAGCAGAACAATTCGTGCACCTCACGGAGATAAACTGCGCGCAAAATCTTGGCTAACCGAAGCCCCTCTTCGTATGCTGATGAACAACCTTGATCCTGATGTTGCAGAACATCCACATTCACTGGTTGTATATGGCGGCATTGGCCGAGCAGCGCGAAACTGGGAATGTTACGACAAGATTGTTGAAGTACTTGAAAGACTCGAAGATGACCAAACGCTTTTAGTTCAATCAGGCAAGCCTGTTGGTGTTTTCCCTACCCATAAAAACGCCCCACGCGTGCTTATCGCAAACTCAAACCTCGTTCCTCATTGGGCAAACTGGGAACACTTCAACGAGCTCGATAAACAAGGCTTGATGATGTACGGCCAAATGACCGCTGGCAGCTGGATATACATTGGCTCGCAAGGTATCGTACAAGGCACATACGAAACGTTCGTATCTGTTGCAAAAAAACACTTTGGCGGTGAAGCAAAGGGCCGTTGGATTCTAACAGGTGGTCTCGGTGGCATGGGTGGAGCTCAACCTCTCGCTGGTACAATGGCGGGCTTCTCCATGATTGCAGTAGAGTGTGATGAATCACGTATCGATTACCGCCTACGTACAGGCTATGTCGATAAGAAAGCGACTTCTTTAGATGAAGCGCTAGCTATCATTAAAGAGTCAGACATACCAGTATCGGTTGGTCTACTAGGTAATGCAGCAGACGTTTTCTCTGAGCTGGTAGAACGTAATATCACGCCTGATGTCGTAACAGACCAAACGTCTGCACACGACCCGCTCAATGGCTATTTACCACAAGGCTGGAGCATGTCTCACGCAGCGGAAATGCGTTTGCAAGATGAAGCAATGGTCGTAAAAGCAGCGAAAAAATCCATGGCTGTGCAAGTTCAAGCGATGTTAGAGCTGCAAAATCGCGGCGCCGCAACACTCGACTACGGTAACAACATCCGCCAGATGGCCTTGGAAGAAGGCGTAGAAAACGCATTCGATTTTCCTGGCTTCGTTCCAGCCTACATTCGTCCTCTATTCTGTGAAGGTATCGGTCCTTTCCGTTGGGCTGCTCTCTCTGGCGATCCTGAGGACATCTATAAAACCGACCAAAAAGTAAAAGAGCTAATTCCAGATAATCCGCACTTACATAACTGGCTAGATATGGCTCGCGAGCGCATCCAGTTCCAAGGTTTACCTGCGCGTATTTGCTGGGTTGGTCTTAAAGATCGTGAGCGTCTTGGTCAAGCATTCAACGAAATGGTGAAAAATGGCGAACTTAAGGCGCCCGTTGTCATTGGTCGAGACCACTTAGACTCTGGTTCTGTAGCAAGCCCGAACCGTGAAACCGAAGGTATGATGGACGGTTCTGACGCCGTATCAGACTGGCCATTATTAAACGCGCTACTCAACACGGCGGGCGGCGCAACTTGGGTTTCACTGCACCACGGTGGTGGCGTAGGAATGGGTTTCTCGCAACACTCAGGTATGGTTATCTGCTGTGACGGCAGCGAAGATGCCTCACAACGTATTGCCCGCGTGTTGCATAACGACCCAGCAACTGGTGTCATGCGTCATGCTGATGCGGGATACGATATCGCTAAACAATGTGCAGCAGAGCAAGGGCTAGATTTGCCAATGCTCAACGAAGAACTGAAGAAGCTCAAGTAAGGATGAAAGAGATGTTAAATTTAACGCTAAAGCCAGGTCATATTAGCTTAAACGAACTACGCCAAGTGAGCCGTTCACCAGTCAACCTTACTTTGGATCCTGAAGCCATTCCGGCCATTGAAGAAAGCACACAGGTCGTAGACCGAGTCATCGCGGAAGATAGAACGGTTTACGGAATTAACACTGGTTTTGGGCTATTGGCTAACACACGAATAGCACCAGAAGATTTAGAAACACTGCAACGCAGTATCGTTCTTTCTCATGCGGCAGGTATCGGTGAGTTTATGTCAGATGAAACGGTTCGTCTGATGATGGTATTAAAAATCAATAGTCTGTCTCGTGGCTTTTCTGGGATTCGCCTAAAAGTCATTAATATGCTGACCGACCTAGTCAACGCACAAGTTTACCCTTGTGTACCTAAAAAGGGCTCTGTTGGCGCATCAGGTGACTTAGCTCCTCTAGCCCATATGAGCACTGTATTACTGGGAGAAGGACAAGCTCGCCACAACGGTAAAATCATTTCCGGGCAAGAAGCATTAAAAATCGCAGGTCTAGAGCCTATCACTCTGGCGCCAAAAGAAGGCTTAGCGCTACTAAATGGGACTCAGGCATCCACAGCGTTCGCATTGGAAGGCCTGTTTATCGCGGAAGACCTTTTCGCGTCAGCAACCGTTTGTGGTGCAATGTCTGTTGAAGCCGCTCTCGGCAGCCGACGTCCATTCGATCCGCGCATTCACCGTGTACGTGGTCATCGCAGCCAGATGGACGCAGCACTCGCATACCGTCATTTGTTAGACACATCGAGTGAAATAGGTGATTCGCACACTAACTGTGAAAAAGTGCAAGACCCGTATTCTTTGCGCTGTCAGCCTCAAGTGATGGGCGCGTGTTTACAGCAAATCCGCAATGCGGCGGAAGTATTACAAGTAGAGGCGAATTCCGTATCAGATAATCCGTTGGTGTTTGCTGAAGATGGTGACATCATCTCTGGCGGTAACTTCCACGCGGAGCCTGTTGCAATGGCAGCCGACAACCTAGCACTTGCGATTGCCGAGATCGGCAGCTTGTCTGAACGTCGTATGGCATTACTTATCGATAGCGCGCTATCAAAACTGCCACCGTTCTTAGTCGACAATGGTGGTGTGAACTCTGGTTTCATGATTGCTCAGGTTACCTCCGCTGCGTTAGCAAGTGAAAACAAAACACTCGCTCACCCAGCGTCAGTAGACAGCTTGCCAACATCTGCAAACCAAGAAGATCACGTGTCAATGGCAACATTCGCGGCTCGCAGATTGAAAGAAATGGGCGAAAACACTCGCGGTATTCTGGCTGTCGAATACCTCTCAGCAGCACAAGGCCTAGACTTTAGAGCGCCAAACAAGTCCTCTGAGCGTATTGAGATTGCGAAACAAATGTTGCGTGAAAAAGTATCGTTCTACGATAAAGATCGCTACTTTGCTCCAGACATTGAACAGGCAAATACTCTGCTTAAGCTGGCTATCCACAACACGCTCATGCCAGAGAGCTTGTTACCAAGTGTTCAATAACCAAGCATAACTGGCATTTCATCGAATAAACAGATAATGACTTGAAGGCTCTACGTTCAGCGTGGAGCCTTTTTACATACGATTAAACATGTTGATGGCACTATTTATGAACGCCAGTCTACTTTGATGGCTATACTTTAAAAGATAGGCGAGCGAAAAGGTCGTTGTTTATTGTTTTCACAAATAAAAGCGTTGCTAAAGTATGCGTTTTTAACGGTTTATCCGCCGAAATAGTGTCTTATTGTTAGGATACGGTGAAGTTTTCACTGGATGGACCATTGCTACGCAGATATTCGCATATAATCCCACACAGTTTTGGTTACTACGTAAAAATTATGTTTCTAACACCTTATTTTTCAAACACTAATCACCAGTTTCAGTTCACTCGCGAACAAGCAAGCCACTTTGCAAAACGTGTCGCAGGTGACTACAACCCAATTCATGATGAAGACAACAAACGCTTTTGTGTCCCTGGAGATTTACTTTTCGCTGTGCTTCTTAGTAAAGAGGGCGTTAGCCAAAAGATGCGTTTTAACTTCTCTGGCATGGTAAACGATGGTGTAGCACTTCATATTGAAAATAAGTGTGACAAAGAAAGCGCTGTTGTTGACGAGGCAGGTAAAGAATACTTACACATGTCCCGTGAAGGTGAAACTAACCACGATCCGGCATTTATTGAGCATGTAGTGACAAATTACGTGCAATTTTCTGGTATGAACTTCCCTCACATCATGGTTCCTCTTATGGAAGAGAAGCAAATGATGATAAACTGCCAGCGTCCATTAGTTATTTATGAAAGCATGGAAGTCGAATTTTCACGCTTAGACCTTACGCATCCAGAGGTGGATTTCACTGGCGCAACATTCGACGTAGAAGGCAAACGAGGTGTAGTCACCTTAAACTTTGCGTTCAAAGAAGACGGTGAAGTCGTTGGTAAAGGTATTAAGCGCATGGTTGCAAGTGGCTTGAAGCCATATGACCAAGAAGCGGTTGACGACCTTGTACGCCGCTTTAATGAACGTAAGGATGCATTCCTAGCAAAGTTCGTTAAGGCAGCCTAGTCGACTGCCCTATCAGAAGCGCACAAAAAACGTGTTTACTAAAAGAAAGCCCAACGTCGACCGTTGGGCTTTCTTTTTATGTCTCATCCAAACAAAACTAAACGCAATGCTTAGAGCCAACGACGAACATGGTTTTTATAATCCACATACTCTTCACCAAACAATCGCTCTAAAACGCGTTCCTCAGGCTTGATTTGAAACCGATTCATATAACTGACAAATATCACGCCACAAAGCACCACACTCAAGTGCTGCCACCACAAACCAGTTGCTATGATTAGAAGCAATAATGCCGTGTACATAGGGTTGCGTGAAAAGGCAAACACACCAGTTCTTACAACAGAAGATGCCGCTTCAGGTTTTACTGGGTTCACTGTGGTTTTTACTTTGCGAAATTCATACACGCCAGCAATGCCCATGTAGCCAGACAACAAAGTTAATACACCTACTACAAATTCAACAAAGGGTACTCGAATGTTCATGCTCGGCGTCAAAACTTTAAGTCCGTACATCAAAAGTATGACTAACAAAAACACCGCAACAGGTGGGACTTTGAGTTCAAGTTTTCTCAAGATTCATATCCTTTGAAAGGGTCTAAGTACGGTTTCTAAAAAGCCCAGTAAAACTGGGCTTGATTTAGTCCGATTACAACAAAGTTAACAATGCCTGAACGGGATGCTTGGGCTTCGTTCCTTCAAAGCGTTTAACTTGGCTGCGGCAAGAATAGCCTGTAATCAAACATCTCTCGTTATCCAACTTATCTAAGCTTGGCTTCCAGCTTAAATTGTAAATATCTTTCGACATCGACAACTTATCAACCTCATGACCAAACGTACCCGCCATACCACAACAACCAACAGGTACCGTATTCAAAACTGCACCAAAGTGAGCAAAAATAGCGCCCCACTCTTTTTCCGCATTTGGCATTTTGGTTTTTTCAGTACAGTGCGCAAACAGATACCAAGGTTCCTGCGCCTTATGCTCTCCGCTTTCAAACGCTTCTAGTCTTGGGTAAAGCCATTCGTGGGCTGTTAGTACATCGAAATTACCTCGCTTACTGCCAAGCACTTCAGCGTATTCATCTCGATAACACAGCACCAAAGCAGGATCGACGCCAACTAATGGGATATCCAAATCCGCTACCATCGCCAAGAACTTCGCAGTGTCGGCTGCTGTGTCCTTAAACTGACGTAAAAACCCTTTAATGTGTTGTGCTTTACCATTCGGCTTAAACGGCAGAAGTACCGGATGCATACCCAGCTTTTTCAATAACTTAACGAAGTCTTCAACGACATCAGCGTCGTAGTAGCTAGTGAATGGGTCTTGAACAATTAAAACATGCTTGCTCTTTTCAGACGAAGACAAACCACTGAGCGCTTGCAGATCATAAGGCGTTGTCAGCGACTCTACTCGTTGTTTCAAGGTGGGTACTGATAACAACGGCGCATCGACATACCCGACCGTAGATGCCGTTAAACTTTTCACCCACGACTGCTTCAAAACACCATTTACGACACCTGGCGCTTTTGCCATCATCGGCAGCATAGTCTCAATGTTCGCAACCAGATAGTCTTTTGCAGGACGTTGATAACGAGAGTGATAGATGTTTAAAAAACGTGAGCGAAAGCTCGGAACATCGACTTTAATCGGACACTGACTCGCACACGCTTTACACGCCAAACAACCATTCATCGCTTCATACACTTCGTGAGAGAAGTCATACTCGTGACGACGATTGATAGAATGACGTACGCGGTCAATCATGGTTTTGATTGATGTTTTGTTTTCTAGTGTTTGCTTTTCTAAGTCAAGAATATCAATGCCTTGCTCAGTAAGCTGACGCAACCACTCGCGAACCAAACCCGCACGACCTTTCGGTGAATGACGACGATCGGCTGTTACTTTCATCGATGGACACATTGGCGAGCTGGTATCGTAGTTAAAACACAAACCGTTACCGTTACATTCCATCGCTTGTTTAAAGCTGTCACGTACTTGAACGTCAATCTGACGGTCATAGTAACCACGTTTGGTATCGGTAACTTTGACAAGCTCTGCATCACTATCCAGCGGTGTACAGATTTTGCCCGGGTTCATTTTGTTGTGTGGATCGAATGCCGCTTTCACACGTCTCAGTTCAGTAAACAACTCGTCGCCGAAAAACTCAGGGCCATATTCTGAACGGAAACCTTTGCCGTGTTCACCCCACATCAAACCGCCGTATTTCGCCACCAGCTTGACCACTTCATCAGAAACTTCGTGCATCAATGCTTCTTGGTGCGGGTCACACAAATCCAACGCAGGACGTACGTGAAGCACCCCAGCATCGACGTGACCAAACATGCCGTAATTCAGAGACTTGCTGTCTAACAGTTCTCGAAACTCTACAATGAAGTCCGCCAGGTTTTCTGGTGGCACACAGGTATCTTCAGCGAATGCGACCGGTTTAGCACGACCTTTTGCTGCGCCTAACAAACCCACCGCTTTTTTACGCATGTTGTAAATACGCCCAATGCTCGCTACATCGTTACAAACTTGGTAGCCGATAATGCCCGCTTCTTCTGTTTCCAACATGGTATCGAGCTTGGCGGTCAACGCTGCAACCTGAGCAGCAACTTCCTCTTCGTCCTGACCTGCGTATTCCACCATATTGATGCCAAGCATCTCTTTATTTGGAACATCGGTAAGTAAATCGCTCACGGTGTGCCAAACGATATCTTGCTTCGCGAGATTAAGCACTTTTGAGTCAACGGTTTCTACAGACAGCGCTTTCGCCTCTACCATAAACGGTGCATTACGCAGTGCAGAATCAAAGCTGTTGTATTTAACGTTAACCAACGTACGCGCTTTCGGAATTGGCGTCAGGTTCAGCTTTGCTTCGGTAATAAATGCCAATGAACCTTCCGCGCCGCAAAGTACTCGTGTGATATCGAAACGGTCACCGTCTTCATTCAAGGCATTTTTTAAATCGTAGCCCGTTAAAAATCGGTTAAGAGGAGGAAACTTATCTACGATCTGCTGGCGTTTTTCACGACATACGGATTCCGTTACACGTAGCGCCTTGGCAGCAAACTCGCCTTCTTTTGGGTAACCATGGGACAAGTCCGACTCTAAAATTGAACCATCAGCAAATACCGCTTGTAGCGACAAAACATGATCGGATGTTTTTCCGTATTTCAGAGAACCTTGACCAGAAGCATCGGTGTTGACCATGCCGCCAATCGTTGCACGGTTACTGGTAGATAAGTCTGGAGAGAAGAAGTAGCCATAAGGGCGAACAGCGTCATTTAACTGGTCTTTCACTACACCAGTTTGTACACGAACCCAGCCTTCTTTCTCATTAATCTCAAGCACTTTGTTCATGTGGCGAGACATATCCACCACAATACCTTTGGTTAGCGACTGACCATTGGTCCCTGTGCCGCCACCACGAGGTGAAAAGGTAATTCGTTCGTACTTTTCTTTATTGCTCAGTTTCCCGAGGAGAGAAACATCTTCTGTCGTTTTGGGATGAACGACAGACTGAGGAAGTTGCTGGTAAACACTGTTGTCAGTGGCAACCGCTAGTCGGCTTGAATATTGGCTTTCGATATCACCAGTGAATCCGGCGTGCTCAAGCTCTTTCAGAAAACTAAGAACAAGAGGATCGACATCAGTTTGCGAGTGTAATCTTGGTAACATTTGCTTCCTGCCCCTACGACGCTGATCCGATCAGCTGCGGGTTGTGTAATTATTTGCTCACTTCTCATACAAATTGGCGCTAAGCGAAAAAACACCACAAAAGAGTTAGTGAAGTAATATTCTTTGAATTTCGTCACTTTACAACATTTAAAAAGACGAGCAAATCAGAATCTCGATACAATAATTAAACTTATGCTTTATTTTTTCACGCTTGATGCCTACATTGGGGAACGAATCGCGTTTCTAGATGAGTTTTCAGAATGAAAAAAAATAAAATTGTGACCACTGAAGATATCCTTCTCAAACTTTGCCAGTCTGTTTCTGGCGTACTTACTTCGGCGACATCTTCTCAAGTAAATTATTCAGCAATGGTGCAAAAAATCCACAAGACTAGCCTCAAACCAGATTTTGGCTGTTTTGTTCTGTTTGATGGCGGATTTACCGGGCTAGTTGTGATTAATTTTACGGCAAAAGCCGCACTGGAGATCTACACCAACTACATGCGTAATATGGGCATGCCAGAAGAAGAACTGGCAATATCTCATACTTCTGACGAGGTAGGCGATGTTCTGGGTGAACTCATGAATCAACTGGTCGGAGACTTCACTAATAAAATTCGTAAAGACCTGCAAACGAACATCACACAAAACCAACCAAAAATGCTGGCGCTGAATAAGCAAGTTATCTTACAAGTTGATACCAACCTTGACCGCCCTCAAGCGCGCAGAGTGACGTTCTCCACCGAAAACAACAATATTTTCTATCTCGAACTAGCAATGGATAAAACTGAGTTCATCCAACTGGAAGAGTTTGAAGTTGCTGAAGACGAAAACCCAGACGACATTTTAGAGGCAACACGTAAACAGTTGGCTGAGAAAGAATCTAAATCGTCGGGATCAAACGATGATGCCGATGACTTGCTCAATCAGCTCGGGTTGTAATTCTAACGAATCTTAATGAAGAATGGCTTCTTAGACACAAGTACGACTTCATACTGATTACGACGAACTAAAACGCCAGCCTCGCTTAATGCGAGGCTTCTTTTTATGTGCAGAAATTATCTTCAGTCCCACCTTGTATTTCGTTTTTATGTCAAAAAAGGTAATATGTCTGACTTCATAAATTTTCTGCTTTCGTTACTGGTTGTCGATGGATAAACAAAAAGCTCTGAAAAAAATCGCCAAGTGCTTAGAACTGGGCAATTCCGCTAATGTTAATGAGGCTGCCAATGCTATCAAAATGGCACATCGCCTCATGCTTAAATATGGTCTCGATAAAGACGATATTGAGTTCATCAGAATGGGAAAAACACAATCTTCTCATCTGCTACCAGCGAACATCAGTTCTACCATATTGCGAGTGATTCGCGGCATTAACACAAAATTCGGTGTCGAAGCAGTATTGTTGAATCACAAAGGGCTCAAACGTGTCGAATTTATCGGTGAAGCAGATCGCGCTATTTTTGCTGCATTTGCTTTCGATATTGTTTATCGCGAGATGAACGAAAGTACCGGACAATTCCGAAACAGCTTTGCTGGCACCGGCACCTCTTCTCAGGAAGTGACTCGCCGTGTGAACTCATTTGTATCTGGCTGGGTGGAAGGCGCGATTGAAAAATTGCCAATTATTTCTCCAGATGAAGAGTCGGCCAATAAAATTAATGACTATATTGATAAAGAATTCCAAAACATTGACCGCGAAACGTTCAAGAAGCAATTGAAAGAAGCGATGAAAAACCTAACTGAAGACTACGAAGTGGGCTTAAAGAAAGGTAGAAAGGTTTCAGTTAACCGTGGAGTGGGCGGCGAACAAGCACGCAAAATGTTGGGCGATTCATCGAAATAGCCAGAATAGTAAAGGATTCACATAAGCAGCAATGACTTCGATGTCGATGGGGCTTACTTTGAGAGCTTTGGCAGTATTGATAGGAATTTTCTTACAGAAACTCTTATCAATCTTACTTTCTCATAACAAATATCAATGCTTGTTTATTCATAATTCGCATCCCATTATGAGGCATGGTTTCGCCTCAGTTTTATACGGAGATTTTCCCTTGAAAAAGATGCCTATTGCACTAGCTCTAGTGCTAGCTCTTACTGGCTGTCAAGCCACTCAACGCCAAAATGCAACAACGGGTGAATACGAAACTAACTCCACCACGCAAGGCGCGCTTATTGGTGCGATCGCTGGCGCAGCAATCGGCCTAGCAACGGGTGATGATGCTAAAGAACGTCGTCAGCATGCACTCATTGGTGCAGCCGCAGGCGGAGCGACTGGCGCTGGCGTTGGTTACTACTTTGACCAACAAGAAGCGGAATTACGTCGCGCTTTGCTAAACTCTGGCGTACAAGTTCAGCGTGTTGGTGAAAATCAGCTTTTACTGCGTATGGAAAACGGTATCGGCTTCTCTTCAAGCTCTTACCAGCTTGATGCTAGTATCCATAATACTCTACGCGGTGTTGCTCGCATCCTAGTTGAGTACCCAGATACCAGTCTCGTTATTGACGGTTACACGGATAGCACAGGTAGTGAGTCATACAACCAAACGTTGTCAGAGCGCCGTGCAGAGTCCGTACGTCAATTCCTAGTATCTCAAAACGTTGCACCTGGTCGTGCAATTGCACGCGGCTACGGCGAACGTAACCCAATTTGCTCAAACCAAACTTCTGAAGGTCGTGCGTGCAACCGTCGTGTTGAAATCCAGATCTTGCCACTGAAGTAATTTGGTTGCACCATAACGGTAATAATAAAAAATTACCGGAGCAGGCCTAACCATTATCGTTAGGCCTGACATATTAATGTCTGTCAAAACGTCTGCCCTACTCTGCTTATTTAGCCTCAGCTTTTCTGGCTACTCACTTGCCTCTCAAGCTCCAAATGACCCCATCGAACAATACGAGTACGCACAACAATTATTGGCATCAAACGAAGCTGAAGCCTCACCAGAAACGCGCTACTGGCTAGAGCAATCCGCCAACCAAGGTTACCTCCCTGCACAAAAACAGCTCGCGAACGACTTTGCTAAAGGGATAAATGGCGAAAAAAATGAAACACAAGCGTTATATTGGCTAACCTCTATCGCACTCAATGACCCAACCGATCGTGGCTTTCTTCTCGCCGATTTTATTCAGCGCAATCCAGGTAAGGTCACAACTTCTCAATTGACTGAAGCCTTGTATCAAATGGCTTCTCAGCATAATCCAGCAGCAGAACAAGCTTATAATCAACTGTTAGAGCTGCGCTTCAACCAACTACGAGCTAAACAAGTCTCGCAAATAAAGTCGCTCGATAAAAAAGCAGAGCAAACACAAGAAGAGAAAAGCACAGTTGCAACCCCCAAAGTAAAACACTCGCAGTTTCTATGGCTGATTTGGCTAGCGGCGATCCTCATCATCAGCGGCTTAAGTTTCCTCGCGATCAAAAAACTTAAGCAGAATAGAAAAGCGCGTGAAGCCAAAGAGGAAAGCCAAAATCAACGAATGGCGGAAAAAATAAAAGAGCTAGAGTTTACGAACAAGCAACTGAAGCGTCAGTTAGAGAAAGTATTCAGAGAATTTAAGAAATCCAAAACTCAGGCAGAAAACCATAAGCTAAGCGTCGCGTGTGCTATGTTTGGCTACACACCACAAACCATCCCTGATTTACAGGCAATCAAGCTACGCTATAGACAATTATCAAAGCTTTATCATCCTGACACAAGGGGCAGTGAAGAAGAAATGAAGCGACTCAATCATGCCTTTAAGCTCGTCTCACAAAATGTTACAAAACAGTAAAAATAGGTCAGGATACTTTGGCTGCCATGCTTTTATTCCCATATAATCAAGCACCGCAATCGATCTCCCTCTCAAAGAAATTAACAGACATTTAACTTAAGTCGCGCTTTTATGCCATAATGCCCGGCGCAAAATAACACCTAACGACTCAAATTAATCTAGGTGGGGAGAAAATCAATGTTCACTGAAGAAGGCACCTGTGATTGGTGTAAAAAACCTAGTCTTGTAACTCGTCACGATTATTTAGATGGCAAGCACCACTACTCATGTAAAGCTTGTTACGATATGGCGAAAATCGACGTGCGCCTATTTAACCAAGGCGAATTGCAAATGCGCGAACGTTTGCAACGAGCGAGCTAAGCAAGACGGAATCAATGGAACTGATTTTCAAAAGCGCCTTTTATAAGGCGCTTTTTTGATCGCCCAAGCCTATTTCCAATCTCTATCTCGTATTCCCTCCTATCCTACATAGCATGTCGCATCGGTTATCAGCCCTCTTCCACTGTATACAAACCACTGTCCGTGAAAAACACCTGTATATACAGTAGTAAACCCCTGTATGTCTCTCGTCCAACTTTCTACTCACCTCACATTTTTAAATTGATGTTAGACATATCAGAAATGAAAAATAAACAAATAAATTCAATTACTTAAAGTAAAATCCTTTTATTTCCTTTTCAAAAAACCGCAAATAACTTTTGAGAAACTGGTTGATCAGGTCGCCAAAACAAACTACTGTATACACATACAGCATGTATAAAGGAACAGTAAGATGCAGTTACAAAGTCAATCTCATACATACTCTCGCTACAACGTATTGGCACAAGCAACTAAGCCCATGGCCGTTTCGGATCAGCTTCTATCTAAGCTGGCTGTTTTATCGCAGCAGAAACAATGGATTTTGTTTACAGCAGACTGCCCTCGTCCAGACTTTGAACAACTCACTGCTTCTAATATTTGCTGTAAAAACGTTATTCAAATGAAGCCCTCTCAACAGCTTTCAGAAGTCGAGATCGTGATAAAAGCCATCCGATCAGGTAATGCCAGTGCTGTTGTCGCATCCAATAAAATTGCACTTATGAATCAATCTATGTTGAGCGACGTGGCGCAGCGCTATCAGTGTGAAGTCTTTTTCGTCGAAGGCAGAGTTAATAAGTACCACTAATAAGTTCGACGTTATCTATCCTGCATCTCGCCTCCTTTTTAAGGGGGCATTTTTTTGTATTAAAGAAAACAGGCAAACGTTTGCTTTTTCTCTGGCGAGTTAAAATAGTTCTGGTATGATGCCCACATTCGATTTATTCAGCGCCCACATTTTGCTGAATATCTTCTCTTTCTGACGTTTGATTAAGATGATAGGAATGTCGCAATGAGCCTTGCTAATCAAGTACTTGCCGTCAATGACGACCTGCCAATTCGCACCCATGAACCCGTTCATAGTGGAAAAGTTCGTTCAGTTTACTGGTTAACTGAAGAAGACAGCGCCCGACTGATCAAAGAAAAAGGATACAATGTCGCTCCAGATGCGCCTTTGGCTATCATGGTGATTAGCGACCGAATCTCTGCATTCGATTGTATTTGGCATGCTGAAGGTGGTCTTAATGGTGTCCCGGGTAAAGGGGCGGCGCTTAATGCGATTTCTAATCACTGGTTCAAACTGTTCAAAGAAAATGGCTTAGCAGATAGCCATATTCTAGACATTCCTCACCCTTTTGTTTGGATTGTACAAAAAGCCAAACCGGTAAAAATCGAAGCCATCTGCCGCAAATACATCACGGGTTCGATGTGGCGCGCTTACGCAAATGGCGAGCGAGAGTTTTGTGGAATCCAACTTCCTGAAGGGTTAGAAAAAGACAAAGCACTTCCAGAATTGCTAATGACCCCATCCACAAAAGGCATTCTAAAAGGCATTCCCGGTGTGCCAGAAGCGGATGACGTAAATATTACTCGTCAAAACATCGTAGACAACTACGAAGCATTTAACTTCTCAAGCGCTGACGATATCGCACTCTACGAAAAATTGCTGAAAGAAGGCTTTAACGTTATCAGCCAAGCATTAGAAGAAATCGACCAAATCTTTGTCGATACCAAATTCGAATTTGGTTATGTTCATGATGCTGCTGGCAATGAAAAGCTGATTTACATGGATGAAGTGGGTACACCAGACTCGTCTCGTATATGGGATGCTAAAGAGTACCAAGCAGGTCACATCGTAGAGAACTCAAAAGAAGGTTTCCGCCAGTTCCTACTTAACCACTTCCCTGACCCAGATATCTTGCTAAACAAAGAACGTATGCCAGAGCGCGAAGCACTCGCTCGTGATAATGCTTTACCCGTCGAATCTTTGATGGCGATTTCGAGCACTTACATTGGTATTGCCGAGAAGATTACAGGCAAGCCGATTCATTTGAGTGATAATCCGAAAGCGGAAATCATCGAAGTTCTGAGCAAAGAATACGGATTGATTGACTAGCACTGTCGCTAGATTGCTAAACGCTTTCCAATAAAAAGTCCGCATTAGCTTGCGGACTTTTTTCGTATTAGGCTCAGTTTAGCCGATATTTAACGTAGTGCCATCTGTTGTGGAGGCTGACTTGGTCGTCACCTGATATGTTTTGTCTTTAATCGTTGATACGAAATACCAGGTCGACTCTGCTTTGTCGGGCGTAAAAGTAACGCGCATAAAGCCACGCTGTTTGATGTCTGCCCACTGTAATTCTGA
Organism: Vibrio sp. Vb1574; assembly: GCF_033338675.1. Classification (NCBI taxonomy): domain Bacteria; kingdom Pseudomonadati; phylum Pseudomonadota; class Gammaproteobacteria; order Vibrionales; family Vibrionaceae; genus Vibrio; species Vibrio sp. Vb1574. The sequence continues at coordinate 209,276 of NZ_JAWOTC010000005.1, read as the reverse complement.
CACTAAGTGCGGCAGCGTGTATTCCATTTGAGCGATCGCGACAGGGTCTAACGCGAGGTAGGCCTCTAACCCAGGGGAACTCACAGAGCTAGTCGCAAACTCTACCCCGATAGGATGCTTAGATATGTCTTTAAGCTCACTTGCCCATGCGTTGTGCGTATCTCCTGCCAAGCAGACAAAGTTACCACTGCTGGCTTTGGCCAGTTGATAAACTTTCTCTCGCTCAACGTAGTAACCATCCCATGCATCTAGGTTATATGGCAAAGCAATGGTATCTAAACTTGGGTCAGAGAGATAACCCGTAATCGCAGAGTTTACCGCTAATAACGCCTCTGTTTTTTGTTCTTCAGTGGCAGTAAACAATTGAAACATCGCGGTCATAACCGAACTTGGCAACTCCATACGAGACATTAACACTTGTTGCCCTAGCACATTCCAAGTTGCGTCGTGCGTACTGAACGCATCCATCAGCCAAGCGAGTTGGTCACCGCCTAACAGCTCTCGGTCTTGACTGCGCGACTGAGCAACTAAACCGCCAATAGCTTCCATCGTTGGTGAGCTGAGCGAGAAATAATCCAACGGTTTATCACGCCCCACAAGTCGCGTGTCGAGCATCATCAAATTGACTAAACTTCCAAACGAAAACTGACGGTAAATCAGCATGTTTGAGAAAGTGTTTTCACGAACGGGCAACCATTCTGTCCACGCGGCAGCCGCAGATGCACGACGATCATTAAAACTGCCTTCCTCTTCTTGATGGTTTTCCGCACCATTTTTCCAAGTATCATTTGCAAGCTCATGGTCATCCCAGACAGCAATCATTGGTAGGCTCGCATGTAACGCTTGCAGATCAGCATCTTGGCGATATTGCGCATACCGTTTTCGGTAATCATCTAAGGTAATACATTCAGTGCCTTTGCTTGGCTCTCGCCCTAGTGCCTCAGCATCTTCACTAGCGTAGCCACCAGCACCATACTCATAAATGTAATCACCGAGATGAAGCACCACATCAAACGGGTCTTGCTCATGTTGATTTAAAATCTCTCGATACACATGGAAATAGCCAGCAGGATAGTTTGCACAAGAAACAACCGCCATGGATGCCTTTTCTACACCATCCTCTGGTAATGTTTGAGTTTGCCCGACTTCGCTAGTGACATCTCCAACCATGAATCGATAGTAGTAGCGAGAATTTGCGTTGAGATTTTGAACATCGACTTTTACCGTGAAATCTCGGCTCGTGTCTGTGGCAAAAGTGCCACTTTGCACGATATCAGTAAAATTTTCGTTAGATGAAACTTGCCAGCTTACATCTGCGTAGCTCGCTGAGGTTGTAACACGAGTCCAAATGATTACTTGTGTTTGAGTAGGATCTCCACTCGCCACTCCGTGCTCAAAGGTAACCGCAGCAGATTCACTAGCATCGCTACCACAGCCCACCAGCCCGGTAACAATCGCCGTTGAAGAGGCAGCTTTCATAAAGTCTCGACGAGACAAAGACATATTGACTTCCTTTCTTATTGTGTTTGTTTTTATGCCCAAATGACGTGGTGACTCGATCATCCTTGTATGCCAATAAGGGACGTTAATTCGAACTTACAGTACCAACCACTTAGTCGGTAATTTGTCCTAAAAACACAAAGTTAGAAGCTAGTTATGACAATTGCATTTCCAAACGTTACATTTTTGTTAATTTAAGTGCAAATACTCTATATTCATCACATTTCCTAAGACCTGTGACAAAAACCTCAAAATAAAAAGCGACCTACTTTGAGGTCGCTTTTCATTGCACTATTGTTAAGTAGTACATCGATGAAGTGGAAATACTCAGCCTAAAACTTGATGTTAAGGACATCTTGTTCTGACGTATCCACCTTCAACTGACTGCGAGATTCTATGTACTCGATTTGCTGAACATCGAGCGAATATGGCATAACGACTCGCAATTCATTGATCCCTTCATGTTTAGCTAGCTGGGTTAAGCGGACCAAATTGGATTCATCACTTTTACGAGAAGACATCGATTTTAATGCGGCATCCCACAACCGATCTTCAGGCTTGCTCAATTCCGCAATGTTCTGTTTCCACATCAAACCGAAAATAGGCGCGATGGTGGCAAATGCCTCTAAAAAGGTCCATTTCTTACTACCTGTCGCTCCTAAAAAGCTAGTGTAGTCGAATTCAATGCACGTCTTTCCTTGTTGATCCATTCTATGCCCCCGACACTCGAAAATGAGATATACCAAATATCGTTCAACTGTTTTGATATAGCAATGGGATATAAAACATTCGTCTTTTATGCCCTAATATACATACAAAAGGAAATATTAAAACCAGCTTTGTAACAACTGATGTACAGCTTCGCCATATATAAGCATTCAATTGATTAATATTTCAATTAAGAAACTAAAAACAACACACAAGTAACGCTATCAATATGAAATCATTATAGATTCACCAAGAAAATATCAATTCTTGTCACAACGTCATCCGCCGACCTACTTCACATCAATCACTCGACTGGCCTTTTTATACTGTATCTTCCAACCAGCCCAGCGTGGCAGCTCCCAACGCTTCGGGTCTCCCTTACGGTTTCCCTCTCGATAAACGACCTGTACCAGCTTGCGAGACGCGTAATACTCGACATCTAGTTGGAGTTCTGGCAGCGAAAGTTCTAAAGGGTACTGCTCCGTGAAATCGTCGTATTCCCATTCTGGAACACCGTTAAATGTTAAGTCTTCTGGTTCAAACAACGCCATATCATCGATATTTTCAACGCCTAGTGTTTCCAACTGATCCTTTAACCAGCTAGAAAATGTCAAGGAGGCCAAGCCGTTAACCTCTTCTCCTTCGGCATTAAGGCCCAATGCGTTATAGAGCTTCCAGTGTTGTATTTGCTGTTTTCTTTGAGAAGCAAAACCTGGTAACAGTGTCTCGTCTTCTATCATTTCGACAATAGACTGAACTGCCACATCACCTTTTAACGCTTGATGTTCAGTACAGATTATTCGCCCGGCGTAGACCAAGTGCATCGTTGCTCTTGGGGTCTCTTCTTCATAATTCGTCTCACCTTGTTGCCACTCCCCTAGCTCAAGTTCGCGTAATAACGTCAGCGGGATAGGCATCATAACCGATGCGAGGTTTAGTGTTTGCTTAACACCTCGTCCTGGCACGCTATGGCTATCTAGCACGATGGCCGCTTCTTCTTTATCAGGAAAGCGGCTGTTACGCCCAACCAGCATCTCGACTACGCCATTTCCTAGAGCATCCCTTCGACGAGCTCGTCGGACAAACACAAGCTCAGGGTGCAATGAGGCGATGGAGAAAAAGAGCGCTTCACGTTTATATCGAGAGGCAACGTCAAGTTCCGGCAATTCAAACACTTCTCGCATTTGTTTCGCTAAACCTTGTGCCTCTTCGAGCGCGCTAGCATCAATGATAATGCCTGAGAGTTGCTCCCCCCGAACCAAACGGATCAACAAAGAGACATCACATCCGTATGGCTCCTCTTGAGATAGAAGCTCAGCAACTTCACCACTTTGTCGCTGATAGAGCTGCGCAGGCACAGATAAGGCGGCAGCCAAATCAATCATTGCTTCCTTCTCTGGCTTCGCTTGAATTCTGGTAACGAGATCGGCAAACAGTGCATCAATGGGTAGTGGATATACTTTTCTACCATGCTGCGTGACATTGCCATCCTCATCAATCGCTTCCATAGATAACAACGTCGAATGAGATGCCTCTAGCGACTTTGGAGGAATTGAGTCGAGAAAATCGAGTGTTGAAAGACGGTACCCACAACAAGCCGCTGCCAGCATGGGCTCGACGAGCTCTTCTCTGTGTAATTCTGGAGGTGTCACCAACTCTAAAGGCGCGTGCTCACCATATAGACGAATACAAGCCCCTTCGGTAACGCGACCTGCTCGCCCCATTCGCTGCGCGGCACTGGCCTTAGAAATGTTGGTTAATGTCAGTGCTGTACGTCCATTTCGTTGTACAGTTCTGCGCTCTAAACCACTATCGATTACCACACGGATATTAGGAATGGTCAGAGAGGTTTCCGCGACGTTGGTTGCCAATACGACTTTCCGTTGCTTTTGTACCGTCAGCGCACGATGTCGTTCTTCATCACTGACCGAGGCATGAAGTTTAACCACCATGACATCACTGCTGCTTTGTAGCATCTGCGCGCATTGGGCGATCTCTTTACGTCCTGGGAGAAAAACAAGAATATCGCCATCTTCATCTTCCAGTGCTTCTTTTACCGCTCCGACAACCTCCTGTTCACATCCCTTTTTGTTCGGTAAATAGCGGCTGTCTGTAGAACGATGTGTCACCGTGACTGGAAAGCAACGTCCCTCCGAACTCAGGCGCTTAGCATTCAGGTAACGAGCAAGCTTTTCGCCTTCTAAGGTAGCGGAAGTGACGATCAATCGATGTTGATTTTCTTGCTTCAAAATGGCGGTTAATAGATCAATATCCCAGCGTCGCTCGTGAAATTCGTCCACTATCACGACATCAAAGTCTGCTAGCTTGTTTTCCGAAAACCAACGCAGTGCAACCCCCGGAGTCACAAATACAACTTCGGTTTTTTCATCAAAGTAGGCATGAAGCTTGACCGCGTAACCGACTTTGCGACCTATTGGCTCTCCAGATTGCTCCGCAAGAAATTCAGCCAGCGAGGTACAAGCAATTCGACGTGGTTCAATAACCAGAACGCGTCCGTGTTTTGCCGCCCACATGGGCAAGCGGGTAGATTTACCCGACCCGGTTTCGGCTTCCACCACAAGATGGTTAAGGCTTACATGATGGTCAAACTCGGCTTGCAGGCTGTCGATAGGTAGTTGAAACATAGAAATTGGATTTGATTTGATGATGCAAAACATTATACCCAAGTAAAAAAATCCTGCTTTAGGTATCTCTAAACAACCAATATTGCCGATATTTTCGTCGGTATCTGAATTTTTTTGCGACATTACATTGATGTGCATCAACGCATGTTTACAACTAAATAGTGAACCCGTTAAAATTTGGTGCGCATCCTTCAACCCTACATAAGGCACCCAATGAACAACGATAAACGCCCACTATATATTCCATATGCGGGTCCGGCTCTTTTAGCAACCCCTCTTTTGAACAAAGGCAGTGCATTCTCTGCTGAAGAACGTAGTTCATTCAACTTAGAAGGTCTGCTTCCAGAGTCGACCGAAACTATCCAAGAGCAGGTGGAACGTGCCTACCAGCAATACAAAAGTTTCGAAAGCGATATGGATAAGCACATTTATCTGCGTAACATCCAAGACACCAACGAAACATTGTATTACCGCCTAGTGCAAAATCACATTTCTGAGATGATGCCTATCATCTACACGCCGACTGTTGGCGCAGCATGTGAAAACTTCTCTAACATTTACCGTCGTGGTCGCGGTCTGTTCATTTCATACCCGAACCGTGATCGTATTGACGACTTGCTGAACAACGCAGCAAACCACAACGTTAAAGTGATTGTTGTGACAGATGGCGAACGTATCCTTGGCTTGGGTGACCAAGGTATCGGCGGCATGGGTATTCCTATCGGTAAACTGTCACTATATACCGCGTGTGGTGGTATCAGCCCTGCTTACACGCTACCAATCGTGCTTGATGTGGGTACCAATAACCCGCAACGCTTAGCTGATCCGATGTACATGGGTTGGCGTCATCCTCGTATTACGGGTGCAGAATACGATGCATTTGTAGAAGAGTTTATCCAAGCGGTACAGCGCCGTTGGCCTGATGCTTTGATCCAGTTCGAAGACTTTGCTCAGAAAAATGCGATGCCTCTTCTAGAGCGTTACAAAGACCGCGTGTGTTGCTTCAATGATGATATTCAGGGTACTGCAGCTGTTACTGTTGGTTCTCTACTTGCAGCTTGTAAAGCAGCAGGAACTCAGCTTTCTAAACAACGTATTACCTTCCTAGGCGCAGGTTCTGCTGGTTGTGGTATCGCAGAAGCGATCATCGCACAAATGGTATCGGAAGGAATTTCTGACGAGCAAGCTCGCTCACAAGTTTACATGGTTGACCGTTGGGGTCTGTTACAAGAAGGCATGCCTAACCTTCTTGATTTCCAACAACGCTTGGTGCAAAAGCATACCAATACGAAAGAATGGGAAAATGAAGGAAATGGCTTCTCACTACTCGATGTAATGCGTAACGCGAAGCCAACGGTACTAATTGGTGTTTCTGGTGCTCCTGGCCTATTTAGCCAAGAAGTCATCGAAGAAATGCATAAACACTGTAAGCGTCCGATTGTCTTCCCACTGTCGAACCCAACAAGCCGCGTGGAAGCGACACCGAACGACATCATTCGTTGGACAAATGGTGAAGCACTGGTTGCAACAGGTAGCCCATTTGAGCCAGTGGTTCATGAAGGTCGCACTTACCCTATTGCACAATGTAACAACAGCTACATCTTCCCAGGCATTGGCCTTGGTGTACTTGCTGTCAATGCAAAACGTGTCACTGACGAGATGCTAATGGAATCAAGCCGCGCGCTCGCAACATGTTCTCCTCTAGCAATCAACGGTCGTGGGGCTCTACTTCCACCACTGGAAGAAATCCACTTAGTGTCGAAAAAAATCGCATTCGCCGTTGGTAAAAAGGCAATTGAACAAGGTGTCGCATTAGAAATTACTGATGAAGCATTGAACGTGGCGATTGAACAGTCGTTCTGGCAACCTGTTTACCGCCGTTACAAACGCACTGCGTTCTAAGCTTGAGACAATTCGTTTAATAATTAGCCCCTACCATGTAGGGGCTTTTATTTTTTTATCATCCTAACCAGATTTTGGCATAAATGGGCTTCTCTCTTTTTGTTTCTATCAGATATGATGAGAACTACATTTTTAGTTAAGGATATAAAACGTTTTGTTGTTTTCTCGCATAAGATCAAAGTGGAAGCTGAAATTTTCCTGGAAGCGATTTGCTTTGATTTTGTCGATCTCTGCACTTAGTCTGCTTGTTTCTGTTATAGCCATCGACCGGTGGGTGGTTTTACAAGCCAAAGAGAGCATTTTCACTGAATACGAGCAAATCCCTCAACATGAGGTTGCCGTAGTTCTTGGTACCAGTAAATACATCGGAAAGATCCTCAACACTTACTACACTCATCGCATTAATGCGGCGATTGAGCTTTACAACCAAGGCAAAGTAAAACAGTTTTTATTGAGTGGTGATAACGCCCACCGTTCATACAACGAACCGTGGACAATGAAACGCGACTTACTTAAAGCAGGCGTGCCTGAAGAAGTGATTCACCTTGATTATGCTGGCTTTCGTACCTTAGATTCGATTGTACGAGCAAAAAAAATTTTTGCTTCGGAGCGATTTCTGATTGTGACTCAACGCTTTCACTGCGAACGCGCACTGTTCATCGCTGATGCTTACAGCATTGATGCGCAGTGTCTCGCGGTAGCAGGGCCGACGGCCAACAAGCAAAAAACATCGATGCGTGTTCGAGAACTGCTAGCCCGTGTGAAAGCGTTTTTAGACCTGTACATTATCAATACGCAGCCTAAGTTTCTTGGCCCTCAAGAACCTATCGTCGCAGTAAAAGAGCCAAATAAAGCAGCTAACGAGCCTCTTCAAGTCCCCGTCGAATAGAGGAATAACGTGGCTCACAAGCCTAGTAACATTTCTATAAAACAAATGGGTAGTTTTCTACCCATTTCCAATTCTCAACATCACACTTTCTAATTTGCTCTACGATTCAGGCAAAACTCTTTTTCGCATTCAAAGTAACATTTCATCAATAAATAACTACAAGTCAGTTACTTTGCCATAAAAAAACCGACAAAAGGCAATGCAAAAGGAGCACTACCCATGACCGCACTCGCTGTGACATTGAAGAATTGGTTCTTCACTCGCAACAGCATGATTTTGAACGCGAATATCCTATTGTTCATTATCTTGTTTAATACCTTACCCTTTGAACCACAAGTAGTAACCGGCCTGAGCATCTTAGTTTTTGTTGCTATTTTGTGGCTAACCGAAGCGATTCACGTCAGCATTACTGCGCTGCTCATACCACTACTTGCGGTATTTTTGGGTGTGTTCAACACTCAAGCCGCACTGAATAACTTTTCCAACTCCATCATTTTTCTATTTTTGGGTGGTTTTGCACTAGCTGCGGCTCTACATAAACAAAAGTTAGATCAAGCTATTGCAGATAAAGTACTATTGCTGGCAAGAGGAAAAATGTCTGTCGCTGTATTCATGCTATTTGGTGTGAGTGCTGGCCTGTCAATGTGGATTTCAAACACCGCCACCGCCGCGATGATGTTACCGCTTGTGCTGGGTGTGATGACAAAGCTAGACGCCAAGAAAAACCACAACACCTTTTTGTTTGTTCTACTCGGTATCGCTTACAGTGCTTCAATTGGTGGTATTGCAACACTGGTTGGTAGCCCACCAAACGCAATTGCAGCAGCTGAAGTTGGCCTTAGCTTCACTGAATGGATGAAGTTTGGTGTACCTATTTCCCTAGTATTAATGCCAATCGCTATCCTCGTATTGTACACGATGACTAAGCCTGACCTTAGCCACAAGTTTGACCTTGACCATCAACCAGTCGAATGGACAAACGGCAAAATGATTACGTTGGCGATTTTCTTACTGACCGTAACTTTGTGGATATTCAGTAAGCCTATTAACGCTATGCTGGGTGGCTTCGCGAAGTTCGATACTCTTGTAGCCATTGGCGCCATCCTTCTACTTGGTGCTTCTCGCGCCGTCGAGTGGAAAGATATTGAGAAAACAACCGACTGGGGTGTGTTAATCCTATTTGGTGGTGGTATCTGTCTGAGTAACGTCCTAAAAGCAACCGGAACAAGCGTATTTTTGGCTCATAGCTTGTCAGGCTTCCTTGAGCAAGCCGGTATTCTCTTAACGATTCTTGCAGTGGTTGCTTTTGTTGTCTTCTTAACTGAGTTTGCGAGTAACACCGCCAGTGCTGCGCTACTTGTCCCTGTATTTGCGACCATTGCAGAAGCCTTAGGCATGTCTCCGGTTATTCTCTCTGCACTGATTGCCGTCGCTGCATCTTGTGCATTTATGTTACCTGTTGCAACACCTCCAAACGCGATTGTGTTCGGTACGGGTCATATCAAGCAAAAAGAAATGATGCGAATTGGTTTCGTATTAAACATTGCCTGTATTGCTGCACTAACGCTTTTCGCTTGGTTGTTCTGGTAAAAATAGCAAGTTCGATTAGCACTACACTGCTGCTCACGGTAATCGTATCGATAACCCAAACTTCCCCCCTAAGTGGTGTTCAGCAGTTTCCCTCTTGGTGGCCAGTTGGCCACCTTTTTTCTTTCCTTTTAGTGAACGGCTATCAGGCTTGCTTCTTTTCGCAAGCAAGTAAACCATAATGAGCTTCCACTCGGTTGCGACCATTGCGCTTCGCCTGATACAGCACTTCGTCAGCTCTCGCCATGGTTTCTGAGACGCGTTCATTCTGCATTTGGGCAACGCCAATACTGCAAGTTAATGATTCACCGTGCACCCACAAATGATCCTCCACATTTTTGCGAATCATTTCTGCCTTCTCTAACGCTTGTTCAATATTGGTATCAGGGCAAAATACGACAAACTCTTCGCCGCCCCAACGAACGAGTCGATCGTCTGAGTAAATAGAAGTCGCTACCACCATGACAAATTCGCGCAATATGTCATCCCCCATTTGGTGCCCAAATTTGTCGTTCACCTTTTTAAACTTATCCAAGTCCAAATAGAGAATACTGAAGGTGTTATGCCCCCAGCGAACCTGACGAGATTGTTGTTCCAGCCAGTGTTGCACAGCATATCGGTTCATCGCGCCCGTCAAAGCATCTCGATGCGCTAGCTCTGCAAACTCATAGTTTTGAGCTCGCAAAGTATCATTCACCTTTTCCAAATGACGGTGACGCTTTTGCGCTTTTTCATAAGCCACTCTATTTTTTCGTAACTCATGCAGTGAAAAAGCCAGTCCAAGCGCCATCCAAGAGAGTAATAATGCATACAACAATGTTTCTTGCGCAAGGTAAGCGCCTTCAAACTCAATTTTATCAATCACAATTCTATGTTTACCAAGTGCCGCACCAGACCCAGTTGCAATATCAATACGTGTGATGTTTGAAAATTCAGGTGCAGAGTGCTCAATCGCGACTCCGTTATCTGCTAACCACCAGGTCATCACCTGAAGATTTTTAATCGGAATTTCGACAATATCGCTCGAACCCGACGGAGAAAACTGCATGCCATTATATTTAATGGTGTACTCGTCGTCCGGCTTGGAATACTCAGAATTATAATTGCGAAGATACAAACGTAGGTCGTGGCTAGGGTTAGCCCCTATTCCTGCCTCTTCATATCGCACCTTCAATCGAATCGTATGGTAGTTGGAAAGGTCAATACCCTGTGTTGGCGTTGCTGAATCGGTATAAACCGAGATTCCGCAGTAAGGCCAAGCATACGAGCTCTGCTTTAGTTCACAGCTAAGGACTAGGCTTTGCCGATCGTATGTGATATCTGCCTCACTCACACCTCCTTCACTGGCATCTTTAGTTGCATAGATATTGAAATGCTCAGGTGTAATGGTCAGCTTTCGCGTATCGCCAAGCACACTATAAAGGGCAACCAAACTGATAGTGCAAATAGAAAGAGCAAAGATAAAGTTATGGATCCACTTCATGGGCAAGTGACCTGCTGAGATTATACAATACGTGGGGTTCAATAATTTCAAAAATGAAATCAAGATGATTTATCAAGAAATAAAATCGCTTTTTCATTCAATTCTTAGTTTCGACACATGGTAACGGATTTTGAACCGTTATCACGTTTTAAAATTTCTAAAAAGTGCAGCCCAACTTCTATTTGCGAAGCATTTCACAGCCATAATTTTTAGAAAATAAAACACGATGCATAATAATTTAGTGCAAGACATTTACTTTAAAGCTCCTGTCAACCCTGCATCTCTTCTCCACTTCAGTATATACTGTGCAAAAACACAATAATGAGTAATGTCATGTCATTAATTGCAACTGGCACGCTAAACAAAATGCGTGCTTCTCTGGACGGTGCCGTCAACTACCGTCTTCCTGTCGGTGAGGAAGAAATCGACTTAACTCCTTTTCTGGGTAAAACGCTCACACTGATTCACACTGGCAATATTTTTTGTTGCTCATGTGGAAAGAAAACGAAAAAGAGTTATTCGCAAGGCCACTGTTTTGTATGCATGAAAAAGCTAGCAAGCTGCGACATGTGTATCATGAAGCCAGAGACCTGCCACTACGATCAAGGGACTTGTCGCGAACCACAATGGGGTGAAGAGAATTGCATGGTGGATCACTTTGTCTACCTGTCCAACACATCCAGCTTAAAAGTTGGTATTACTCGTCATACTCAAATCCCGACTCGTTGGATTGACCAAGGCGCGACTCAGGGCTTGCCAATTTTTAAAGTAAAAACTCGCCATATCTCCGGTTTAATTGAAGTTGAACTGGCGAAACATATCGCAGACAAGACCAATTGGCGCACACTGCTAAAAGGTGACGGTGAACCTATGGCATTGCAGGACCGTTTTGCTGAGCTATTGCCTTTAGTCGAAGAGAAAATTGCCGAGATAAAACAGCAATTCGGCGAAGATGCCATTGAAGTATTAAACGAAAGCATTACCGACCTTAGCTACCCGGTACAACAGCACCCAACGAAGATCACTTCGCATAACTTCGATAAAAACCCGGTTGTTACTGGCACTTTGCAAGGCATCAAAGGTCAATACCTCATCTTTGATACCGGCGTTATTAATGTAAGAAAATTCACTTCCTATGAAGTTGAAGTTAGTGAGTAATCGCTTGCAGAACGCGTTGATTCAAATAAAAATGAAAAAAGCTCGATTTTGACTCGAGCTTTTGTTTTTCTATTAGGAAGAAATCGTTAGTTATGCGTCAAGGATGCTTTCTAGCACATCGAATAACATATCGACTTCTTCTATTGTGTTGTAATGCATACAACCAATTCGCACTACACCACCCGATTCTTCTAAACCAAGTTGACGAACTAAGCCCAACGCATAAAAGTGACCATTCCATACACAAATGTTATGTTCACCCAGTGTTTTCGCGATGAACTCTGGAGAATATCGGTCAAACGTTAGCGCAAAAGTTGGCGTGCGGAGTTGGCTATCTTCCTTTGCGATACCGAATAGATTGACACCATCTAATGCATTCAAACGCTGCAAGAAACGCTCACTCAAGCGCTGCTCATGTTGTTCATACAGTTGGTAGCTTTGCTCCAACCGTTGGCGAAGAGGTAAACCGACTTCACCAAATTGAGCCAGATACTCAACCGCAGAAACGACACCAGCAAGACCTTCAAAACTTTGCGTTCCTGTTTCAAATCGACCAGGGCCTATATTAGTGGCAGGCTCGACTTTGTAAGGGCGAATACTGTGGAGCCACTGATCGGCTATGTAAGCAATACCAACGTGCGGTCCGAAAAACTTGTAAGCTGAGCAAGCTAAAAAGTCACAACCTAACGCTTGAACATCAACCAAATGATGAGGCGCATAATGGACGGCATCCACATAAACTTGTGCCCCAACATTGTGCGCCATGCTGACTACTTGCTGTACATCCACAATAGAACCCGTCGTGTTCGATGCATAAGTCACAGCGACAAGGCGCGTTTTATCAGAAAGAAGGCGGCTTAAATGCTCCATATCCAGCGTACAATCTTCTTCGTTGATACGAACTTGATGAACCGTAACGCCTTTATCTTCTGCCGCTTGCTGCCAGCTGGATACATTTGAATAGTGATCCAAAGCGGAGACAATGATCTCATCTCCTGCTTGCCAATCTCGACTAATCGCGCGACTAAGCTGAAAGGTTAGTGAGGTCATATTGGCACCGAAGACAATATTGCCAGATGAAGGGGCATTAAGTAGCGCCTGAGCCGACTCACGCGCATTTTGCATTACGTCAACGGTCACTTGGCTAGAAAAATAATGCCCGCCTAAGTTAGCGTTGAAACGACCTAAATACCCAACCATGCTGTCTAGTACTGGTTGAGGCACTTGTGAGCCACCTGGACCATCAAAAAACGTCACGGGCTTGTCGTTGTGGTATTGAGCCAACGCCGGAAATTGCTCTCTGATCTGATTAAGATTGAAGTTCATTACGCTTATCCGTAGCAGTAAGTACAAATACATCCATATGGCCCGCTTCGTCATCAATAACAGAGCGGATTGGGCACGCGTTATGCCACAGCTTGCTATCAGCCAAGATTGCGACCTCTCCGGTTTCTAGCACTTTACGGAAAAATGGGGCTTGGTTATGGCTGCTGTACAGCATGATGTCGCCACCGATGATGTTATGGCGTCCCACACCAACCATTGCAATGTGATCAAAACCGTCTTGGTGCACACCTTCAGGTGCTACTTGGGTTTCTTCTTCCAGTGCCCTGATACGGATTTGGTGAATTTCTATTTCTTGACCGTTTGGCAGATGATTCACATTGACAAACAATTCACACATTTCCCGAAAGCCATCGCTGGTAAGAATATCCTTCTCAATTGGCTCGAATTGTCTTACTACATCACCTTGAAATCGGTTGATATCAGAGGATTGAACAAAGCTATTTTTATTTAAGTCGATGACTTTGCCGTTATCAAAACCAACCACAGAATAACGTCGTAGTCGATACTGACCATCTGCATGTTCGGTACGAGGCAGTTCTTCAAACGATGGGGAAAGCTGCTCAATTGCTGCCATGCTGAGCTGTGTTAAATGTAGAGTATTCTCACGTGAATGTAACATCATTTGCTCCTTTAATGAGGTACATTAATTAACATTTAATTTACACACTAGGTTACGCAAATATTCTGCAATTACCAGCTTTTAACGTTGATAGCTTCAACAAAACGACGAAAACAACACAACAAACCAAGTCAAACCGCAAAAACAGAGCCATGTTTCAGTTTTACGCTTTGACAACATTTGAAACTAGACTTCTCTACTACGAATAGAATTTTATGCTAGAAGTCAACGTTCTCTATCAATATTTAGTGGGTTCTAATCTATAACCAATTATTCGATCACAATCGTTGTTTATGCTTTTAAAGCACTAAGAATTTCCATACAATCGAGGGAAATGTTACGCCCTTTTTGGAGCCATAATGAGCGACGTAAAACACTGTAAATTATTAATTCTTGGTTCTGGTCCTGCAGGATACACAGCTGCCGTCTACGCAGCGCGTGCAAACTTAAACCCTGTGCTTGTGACGGGAATGCAACAAGGTGGTCAGCTAACCACCACAACTGAAGTTGAAAACTGGCCAGGCGATGCTGAGGGACTGACAGGTCCAGCATTGATGGATCGCATGAAAGAACACGCCGAGCGTTTTGAAACTGAAATCGTATTTGATCACATCAATGACGTAGAGCTATCACAACGCCCATTTCGTTTAAAAGGCGACTCAGGTGAGTACACTTGTGATGCCTTAATCATATCTACCGGCGCATCAGCAAAATACCTTGGCCTTGAGTCTGAAGAAGCATTTAAAGGTCGCGGCGTTTCTGCTTGTGCAACCTGTGACGGTTTCTTCTACCGTAATCAGAAAGTTGCAGTTGTGGGCGGTGGTAACACGGCTGTTGAAGAAGCGCTATACCTATCTAACATTGCGTCAGAAGTTCACCTGATCCACCGCCGCGATTCATTCCGCGCAGAGAAGATCCTTGTGAAACGTCTGATGGATAAAGTTGAAAGCGGTAATATCGTTCTTCATACCGATCGCACTCTCGATGAAGTACTGGGCGACGATATGGGCGTAACGGGCGTCCGCATTAAAGACGTGAACAGCGGTGCGACAGAAGATATCGATGTAATGGGTGCATTCATCGCAATTGGCCACCAGCCAAACACACAAATCTTTGAAGGCCAAGTAGACATGAAAGATGGCTACATCATCGTTCAATCAGGTATTGAAGGCAACGCAACACAAACTAGTATCGAAGGTGTATTTGCAGCTGGCGACGTAATGGACCACAACTACCGTCAAGCGATCACCTCTGCAGGTACAGGTTGTATGGCTGCATTAGATGCTGAACGTTTCTTAGACTCACTTGGTGACAAATAACTTTTCACATTTGTGTCATATCCTTAAAGCCCAGCGGTATTCCCGCTGGGTTTTCTTTTGTATACTACCGCCTCATTAAAACAATTATCATTAAGCCTTCACGATGGATAAGAAAAAGCAAAGCAGCTTGAATAAGTGGCTGAAGCAACAAAGTAAGTTAGCCAAGCGCTGGCTTATGATTGCGATAGGCCTAGGCGTACTTTCAAGCGTGTTTTTATTGGCTCAAGCAGCCCTGCTCGCCTCCATTCTGCACCAGTTAATCATTGACCAAGTCGACAAAGCCGACCTCATTTGGCATTTTGTTGGGCTCGGTGGCACGGTTATCGGTCGAGCTGCTTGTACCTGGGGTCGAGAGCTTGCCGGTTACCGTTGCGGGGAGCAAATTCGAGTTTATATTCGCCAACTCATTTTAGATAAAGTTCATAAACTTGGGCCAGCTTACATCAAAGGCAAACCTGCTGGCAGTTGGGCAACGCTCATCTTAGAGCAGGTAGAAGATATGCAAGATTTCTTCTCACGCTACTTGCCTCAAATGTCATTATCGGTACTAGTGCCTTTCATCATTTTGGTTGTCGTATTCCCAGTAAACTGGGCAGCAGGCTTGATCTTCCTGGTCACTGCACCACTAGTGCCTATTTTCATGGCACTGGTTGGGATGAAAGCCGCAGAAGCAAACCGTAAAAACTTTAAAGCAATGCAGCGTTTGTCGGGTCACTTTTATGACCGCTTGCAAGCAATGACGACCATTCGCTTATTCGATAGAACAAAATCTGAAACTGAAACTCTTAAGGGTGCTTCGGAAGTCTTTCGTACTCGTACCATGGACGTTCTGAAAATCGCGTTTCTGTCTTCTGCGGTGTTAGAGTTTTTCACTTCTATTTCTATCGCAATTACCGCTGTCTACTTTGGCTTTAGTTATATCGGGGAGCTCGATTTCGGCTACTACGGCGCAGGTGTTACGCTCTTTGCTGGTTTGTTCATTCTGATTCTTGCTCCAGAGTTTTATCAGCCATTACGTGATTTGGGCACGTTCTATCATGCGAAACAGCAAGCGGTTGGCGCAGCAGAAAGCATTGTCGAGTTTCTGGATTTGGAAGTCGATCAAATCAAAGATGGTACCCAAGCGTTAGATAAAAACAGCCCTATCCATATTGAAGCGGACCAGTTAACCATTTTTAGTCCGGAAGGTAAGCAGCTCGCAGGTCCCCTATCCTTCTCTCTTGAAGCCAACAAAAGTACAGCGTTGGTTGGACCAAGTGGCGCAGGTAAAACAAGTTTAGTAAACACCATCCTCGGTTTCATGCCTTATCAAGGTAGCTTGAAGATTAATGGTTGTGAATTGTCGCAACTGGATCTAGCCACATGGCGAGAGGCAGTAAGCTGGATTGGTCAAAACCCGATGCTATTACACGGTAGCATTCGAGATAACATCACACTAGGTAAGCACAATATTAAGGATGCAGACGTACATTCTGTGTTGAATGACTCTCACGCTGCTGAATTTGTTGAAATGCATGGGTTGGATTATCCGATATCTGATCGTTCTGGTGGTTTATCTGTCGGCCAAGCGCAGCGTTTAGCACTGGCTCGCGCCATGCTACAAAATGGTCGTTTTTGGTTATTAGATGAACCAACCGCAAGCTTAGATGCTCGCAGTGAAAAACTCGTGATGGAAGGCATTAACAAGTATGCGCATGCCACAACGAATTTGATGATTACTCACCAACTTGCGCCTTTACAAAACGTATCGCAAATTCTTGTTATGCAGGACGGCCAGATTGTTCAACGTGGTGATTACGCCACACTGTCGACAGAAGATGGCTTATTTAAAGACATGTTGGAAGCGAACCTCGCACAACGTGAAACAGACAAGGGGAACTTAGATGCGTGATTTACTCCCTTATCTAAAACTCTATAAAAAACACTGGTTTGGTCTTTCGCTAGGTATGCTACTGGCATTTCTGACCTTAGCGGCGTCTATTGGCTTATTAACGCTATCAGGTTGGTTTATTTCAGCCGCAGCGGTGGCAGGCTTGACGGTTGCTCGTGAGACCTTCAACTACATGTTACCAGGTGCCGGGGTACGCGGCGCTGCAATGGCTCGAACCGCAGGTCGATGGGGAGAACGTGTCGTTAGCCACAATGCAACGTTCAAGCTGCTTACCGATCTACGCATCTTCTTCTTTAAGAAACTTGCACCACTGATTCCGGGTCGTGTTTCTACGATGCGTGATGCCGATCTGCTCAACCGCCTAGTAGCGGACGTAGATGCGATGGATCACGTATACCTTCGACTTATCAGCCCTGTCGTGATTGGTATTTTTGGCATATTGAGTTTAACGGCTGTCCTGGCGTTCTTTGATTGGCATCTCGCCCTACTGCTTGGCTCGATTCTTACCGTCATGTTGTTTGTATGGCCAGTGCTGTTCTATAAACTGGGTAAAAATAATGGCGAGAATCTCACTCATCATAAAGCGCAATTGCGAGTGGCGACACTGGACTGGCTTCAAGGCTACAGTGAACTGAGTATCTTTGGAGCAGAAGAACGTTATCGTAATCTCATTCTAGAGAAGCAGAAGCAGTTGCTGTCTAACCAATTTGTGAACGCGAATTTAACGGGCATGGCTTCAGGCCTGCTTATGCTGGTGAACGGCCTTACACTGGTTGTGATGCTTTGGTTTGCTGCAGACGGCGTAGGTGGTCGTGCTCCTGATCCTTGGATTGCGCTGTTTGCGTTTGCAACCATGGCGAGCTTTGAGATTCTGATGCCTATCGCGGGCGCATTCCAGTATCTCGGTCAAACGTTGACCTCTGCTCGTCGTTTAAATGAAGTAATTTTGGCTGAACCTGACGTTGTCTTCCCTGAGCAGTCGAAACATAAAGACACAACGTTAGACATTGAATTCGACAACATAGATTTTACTTACCCTGACGGTCAGCAAAAGGTACTGAAAGACTTGTCACTCTCACTACCGTTGGGCACTAAAACTGCAATTGTAGGTCAAACAGGTTCAGGTAAATCAACACTGATTCAGCTTCTTTGCCGCTACTGGGATGTTAACCAAGGTGAAGTTCGAATCGGTGGTGCAAAACTGCAAGATTGGAGCGAGTCGGACCTGCGAGCAGCAATGACTGTGGTCAGTCAACGCGTAGATGTACTAAACGGGACACTACGTGACAACTTACTCATGGCCGCTCCGGATGCAAGTGATGAGCAACTGTCTACTATTTTACAAAAAGTCGAGCTTGGCGGACTTCTTGAAGAACCGGGGTTAGACGCTTGGTTAGGCGATGGCGGCCGTCAGTTATCTGGTGGTGAGAAACGCCGAATCGGTATTGCTCGAGCATTGCTACGTGATGCCCCAATCCTACTCTTAGATGAACCGACTGAAGGCCTCGATAAGCGTACGGAACAAAAAGTGATGGCGCTTTTCAATGAACACTTTGCTAATAAGACAGTAGTATTCATTACACACCGACTGATAGAGCTAGAAAGTATGGATAGCATCTGTTTGATGGAACAAGGTGAGATCATCGAGCAAGGCGACCATCCAACGCTACTCGCTCAAAAAGGTCGTTACTACCAGCTATTACAATCTCTATAATTCGATTTTCAGTGACGAGAAGGGCTCATCAAACGATGAGCCCTTTTGTTATTCCTGTATTATTAGTTACCTAATTAAGCACGTATACAGTGCTGATTTACCGACCAGATTTTTTGAGATAAGCCGCCATTTCATCTTCCGGAACCATGCCCCCACCTGTTGCCCAAACAAGATGTGTTGCGTTTTTGAGTTTTTCTTCGTCAAATTTCATTCGAGACTGATAAGCATGGTTATTCGAGACGTGCACTGCCCCAATCATACCGGCTAATGCAGAAGGCTCTAGATTAATACCTTCCAGTTCACTTAACTCACCCAAGTGGTGATACATACGAGCGTCATCAATGGTGTAAAAACCATCAAGTAGCCTTTCCATCGCTCTTCCGACAAATCCCGAGGCACGCCCGACTGCCAAGCCATCAGCGGCGGTGATGTTATCGATACCCAAATCTTGTACCGAAATATCGTCATGCAAGCCTGTATGTACGCCCAACAGCATGCACGGGGAGTGCGTTGGCTCCGCGAAAATACAATGGACATGCTCGCCAAACGCTACCTTCAAGCCAAATGCCACGCCACCAGGCCCGCCGCCAACACCACAAGGAAGATAAACAAACAATGGATGATGCTCATCAACCACGATTCCCAAGTCATCAAACTGCTGCTTAAGACGCTCACCCGCAACAGAGTAACCTAGAAACAGCGTCCGTGAGTTTTCATCATCGATAAAGAAACAGTTGGGATCTTTTTCTGCCTCTTTACGACCTTGCTCGACAGCAATACCATAATCTTCTTGGTGCTCTACGACATTAACACCATGTGACCGGAGCTTATTTTTCTTCCATTCCCGCGCATCCGCAGACATGTGGACTGAAACTGAAAAACCCAGCTTCGCACTCATGATGCCGATGGACATACCAAGATTGCCGGTTGAGCCAACCGCAATACTGTACTGCTTAAAAAACTGCCGAAACTCATTGCTGAACAATTTGCTGTAATCATCGCTTTCACAGAGCAAGCCGGCTTCAAACGCCAACTTTTCTGCATGAGTGAGCACTTCATAAATACCACCTCTCGCTTTGATCGAACCAGAAATTGGCAAATGACTGTCTTTTTTGAGCATTAAATGGCCCAATATTGGTGTGTCGTATTGCTGCTCCAAACGCACTTTCATATTGGGAATATCCACCACTGCGGACTCAATAACGCCACGCGACGTTTCCGTTTCGGGAAACGCTTTCATCAAATAAGGCGCAAATCGTGCTAGCCGTTCACTCGCCGCTTGAATATCTTTTTCATCTAACCCGACATGAGGTAAGCCTTCCTCCAAGGAAGTGATATGGGGGTTAAACCAACAAACCTCTTCAAGATCAATAAGTGCTGCCAAGATTGGGAACTGCTTAGTCAGCGCTTCAATATTTGCCTTGGTCATTTTACCTTCCTGGAATGATGTGAGTTGAGATAAACAAAAGCGCCGCAATAGCGACGCTTTGGAGAACAAATATCAGTTATCAGTTTGAGCTTACGCGTAGTTTTTCTCAAACTCTTGCATGAAGTCTACTAACGCTTGAACGCCTTCAAGCGGCATTGCGTTATAAATGGATGCTCGCATACCACCAACTGCTCGGTGACCTTTTAGCGCTTTCAGCCCTTTAGAGTCTGCTAGCTCAAGGAAGGTTGCATCCAGTTCAGGCTTAGCAAGTTGAAATGGCACGTTCATCAAAGAACGGTTTGCTGAGTGCACGCCATTACGGTAGAAATCAGACTGATCGATGTAATCATACAGTAGCGCGGCTTTAGCGCGGTTCACTTGCTCAATCGCTTTTACTCCGCCCTGTGCCTTCAGCCATTTGAAAACAAGACCAGACAGGTACCATGCAAAGGTTGGTGGCGTGTTGAACATTGATTCTTTTTCGGCCAAAACAGTGTAATCCAAAATACTTGGTAGTACCTGCTTCGCCATACCTAATAAATCATCGCGCACGATAGCAATAGCAATGCCGGAAGGACCAATATTTTTCTGAGCGCCCGCGTAAATCACACCGTATTTCGACACATCAATTTCACGAGAAAGAATTGTCGAAGACATGTCAGCAACAATCGGTTTGTCGGTGATAGGAAGATCGTTAATCTCAATACCATCAATGGTCTCATTTGGACAGAAGTGAACGTAAGCCGCTTCTGGAGCAATTTTCCATTCACTTGCAGGTAGAACCGCGACTTTCCCGTTGATTTCTGTTTTTGCATCAAACACGTCTGGTTCGCAGTATTTTTTCGCTTCAGCTACCGCGCTTTCAGCCCAATAACCACCATCGATGTAAGTTGCCGTATCGGCATCACCAAGTAAGTTTAGAGGAACAGCAGCAAACTGAGCACGAGCACCACCTTGGCAGAACAGCACTTTATAGTTGTCCGGAATATTCAGAAGATCACGTAAATCCTGCTCGGCTTCTTCTGCAACTTTGATGAACTCTTTGCTTCGGTGGCTGATTTCCATGACCGAAGTGCCAAGACCTTGCCAATCGATTAGTTCCTTTTGTGCTTGCTGCATAACTGCTTTAGGCAGACCTGCTGGCCCTGCACTGAAGTTAAATACGTTGTCCGTATTTTGTTCCATGATGCTCATTGCTCCTGCTATGTAAATATTAAGAAATTAATATCACGTTTTCTCAGTGATAAAAACAAGAAAAGAGGTCTTACGACCTCTTTTTAAAGACTAAGCGTTGAATTGGAACAAATTCGCAACAACACGAATTACTGTTGTTGCATCAAAGCAGGCATAAGTAGAGCCACCAATGGGAACTCATGCCCATTTTCGAACTTCAATTTGCCTTCACCAATTTCTGCTTTTAATTGATAACCGCCCTCTACTTTTTCGATCAACTCCATAATAAGGAGCTCATCAATCCCTTCTTGAATAAATGGGTAATGCGTTACTAATTCATCAGAGAAGTAAGTGCTAAGTTCACCAGTAGTGGCCGTCACCAACTTCATTGGATCTTGAGTAATATGCTCAGTACCTTCAGGGATGGATAGTTGCCACTCGTTGTGGAACTTGCCGTCACCGAACGCGAGTGAAAGCTCGTTCACGGATAAATCAAAACCTTTGCTAAACAGCGTATCGACATGCGGCAATAAATTCGCAATTTCCTGCTCATCTAGCATAGGAGAGCCTTGATAGATAGACATAATTTGATCAAAAGACTGGCTATCCACATCTGCAATTGAGAAATCCAACTTAAAGTTATCGACATCCGTCCCATCAGTTAAACGTAGTTTCTTAGCATCTAGGTTTAATTGACTGTTCAGCTTATCACCAGACTCACTCATCGTAGTGTTACCACGGTAGCTCGCATTTTCAATCAAAAAGACAGGCGTTAAGTTCGCATCAACCACATCTAGCTTCTCTAGAGAGAAAGATTGCTCGCCTAACCAGTAGCCTTTTGCTTGCTTTCCTTTACCTTGCCCTGTCAATGCATTCAGATGAAGCTCTTCACCGTTTTCAAAATCCACTTGAACAGAAGGAACGGAAACTTGGTAATTGAGATCACCCAATACCGTCACATCACCTGTTACTTTTGCAGGGCTTGTAGAAACAGAAACGCCTTGCGCTTCGTTACGATAATGCCAACTGTCTAGGTCGAGGATAAATGCTGTATTGCCATTTAGTTGAGTCTGGCTATGCATCGTGAGAGGCAAAAAGTCATTGTCCACCAATTTTGAATCTGCTGTTAGGCTTGTTAGACCGTGGCTAACATCACTGGTTACGTCAAACGTCGTTGGCATACCATCACGCTCTAACTGCGTTTTAAGCTCAGGATCAACAACTGAATAACGAGTCAGCACGACTGAAGACAAATAGCCACGCTGATACTCGACCACTTCGCCTTTAATCATTTCATCATTCATATTGGTAATACCATCTTCAATGATGGACTGACCAATTTGTCCGACAGCCAATGGCCAACACAGTGCTAATGAGATAGCACCACCAATGGCGCCGATTTTTTTAAGATTTTGCATAACGTCACTTATTAGATATTTTCGGTCAGTCTACCCCAAACCACCTGCGGAGAA
Organism: Vibrio sp. Vb1574; assembly: GCF_033338675.1. Taxonomy (NCBI): domain Bacteria; kingdom Pseudomonadati; phylum Pseudomonadota; class Gammaproteobacteria; order Vibrionales; family Vibrionaceae; genus Vibrio; species Vibrio sp. Vb1574. The sequence continues at coordinate 186,440 of NZ_JAWOTC010000005.1, read as the reverse complement.
AACATTGAGACAAATCAGACTATTGATGCTTATTCTAGTCCATTAATCAGGAATCATACTTGGCTCCCACTCATCATGTCCTTTTATTGTTAAAGTTTGCGTGGCGAAGTTTTAACCGGAGCTAAAACATCTGTGAATCGTTATGCTGTGTTGTGTCTCGACAACAACCCAATCAGTGCTGAACAGTTTCGATTGGAGCTGTCTGCCTTCTCAAGTAAGTTTGATATTTTTTCTGTCGAATCGATAGAAGAGGCTCAAAGCGCTTTAGAGTATCTAGAAGAAAGAGAACAGACTGTTGCTTTAGTTATAGCGAGCCATCACGCTCATTTTAACGGCGTGGATTTTCTTATTGGTTTAGACCGGATGCCACATACCGAGCAAGCAAGAAAAATTCTTATTAGCTGCTCGTCTGATATAGAGGCAATTCTCACTGCCGTTAATGAGGGCAGGCTCGACCACTGCCTCACTAAACCTTTGCCAGATCACGTCTTATTTAACACAGTGCAAAAAGAGCTGACCCAATTTATCTTGCGAAATGGCAAAGAAGACCTGCTAAGTTACAGTCAGATATTGGATCATCACAGCTTGTTGCGAGCGCACATCAATAACCAGATGAGCCATTATCAAGCCGGATTCTTACACGACTACCACTCGATGTCTGATGCCGAGTTAGCCGAGCAAGTGATCTCCGCTCTCCAGCAATTTTTCAAAGATAATGACGAAACAAGAGCTTGCCGTACATACTCACCTGAACACTTATTAACCGTGGAAGGCGAGCCAAATTGCTTTTTGTGGTTTATCACCGAAGGTGAAGTGGCTCTGTACAAGCGCGATGAGCAAGGCATGCAGCGAGAGGTTGTACGCCATAACAAAGGGAATATTGTCGGAGGCATGTCGTTTGTTACTGGGGAATGTTCTTTCTCGACAGCTCTAACACTAACCAAAACAGAAGTTATCAAACTCGATCGCAACGTATTCAATAAAGTGATGCAAAGCGACTCAAACTTACTGCCTCTTTTTACAAACTTGCTTTTACGCCACTTCAACCGCCGATTGCAAAGAAGCATCAACACCAAACTGCAACTTCAAAAAACGCTCGAATCTTTAGAATCAGCCCACCAGCAGCTCATTGAAAGAGAAAAAATGGCGATGCTTGGTCAATTGGTTGCTGGAGTGGCCCACGAACTAAACAATCCAGTAGCCGCGATATTAAGGGGCGTAGAGAATTTAACGCATACACTAGAACGATTACTTAACGATGCGCCCAGTTCCGATATACAAAGCAAAGGCATTGAATTACTGAGCAAAGCGCAAACCTCAAAACCCGCTTCAACCGCCGAGCTCAGATCACGCGTAAAAGCGCTTAGCCATATACTTCCAGACAGAGCATTAGCAAAGAAAGTGGTGAGCCTTGGTTTAGAATCCGATCACGAGCTACTTACCCAACTAACGAGAAAGCAGCAAGCGTCTTATCATGCCCTCAATACACTTGAGCAATACCACAAAGCAGGTTCTACACTTCGCTCAATTAATGTCTGTGCAGCACGAATTGCTGATATGGTAAAAAGCCTGAAAGGATATGCTCGGTCAGATGATGAGACCCTGCACTATGCCGATATTCATGAGGGCATTGAAGACACCTTGGTGATTTTCGAGAACAAATTAAAAATGCACCAAGTTTCAACCGACTATGCAAACTTGCCTTCCATCCTTTGTCAACCGATCGCACTCCAACAGGTGTGGACGAACTTGGTCTCTAACGCCATTGACGCATTTCCAGAGAAAGGTGTGTTAAACATACAAACACGCCTTGTAGAAAAAGAGCACACACATTATGCCGTTATCTCATTTGAAGATAATGGATGTGGCATTCCTGAATCGCAAAGAGACGCCATTTTCGAGCTGAACTTCACCACAAAAAAAGAAGGTAATTTTGGCTTAGGTATCGGGCTGTCCATCTGCCAGCAAATCGTAACAGCACACAGAGGGTGGATTGACGTCGAATCAGAGATCGGCCAGTTCACACGAATGACCGTCTGGTTACCAGTCATCGAAGAAGGAGATGAAACATGACCAAGTATTTAATTTTATGTGTCGATGACGAACGAGAAGTCTTGGATAGCGTGCTCCAGGATCTCGCTCCCTTTGAGGAACATTTTATTGTCGAGGGAGCGGAATCAGTCACTGAAGCAAGGCAAGTGATCGAGGAAATGGCGGAAGAAGAAGTTCAGCTTGCGCTCATTTTATGTGACCACATTATGCCGGAACAAACTGGGATCAGCTTCTTAATCGAACTCAGTCAAAATGGTGACACAAAAGCAGCGCGCAAAGTTTTACTCACAGGACAAGCCGGTTTGGAAGACACCGTAGAAGCCGTAAATAACGCGAGTCTCGATTATTACATTGCCAAACCTTGGAAAGGCGAAGCATTGAGAAAGGCAATCGTGTCTCAGCTTACCGCGTTTGTGATTGAGAATGATGATAACCTGCTATCCTGGACTCAAACCCTTGATTCTGAGGCAATCCTCAACGCCATGGCAGAAAGAAGAGCAAGCTTTGGCGAGTAATAAAGTGTTTGGTTCTAACTTGAACTCAACGATGCTCATTGCACCACCTAACCTCGCATAGTCGAACGAGGTTAGAAAAACATCGTTACTTGTCCGAGTGAAATTCTCGGACACTACGTATATGGCGTAGTTTTTGCTTAAACCAAGGAACTATTAAGTTAATTGACAAAACATCGACACATTTTTGTTGGTCGTCGACCTTCCTTTTTATTATGATGTCGGACAAATCAGATTACGGTTCAAGTGGTTGCTTGAATCCATGGAAATAATGAACAAGGTTTATCGTTAGTTATGCGTAAAACACTATTAGCCGCTGCCTTACTAGTGGCATCAAGCCATGCCCTAGCTGCAAACGATCGCAATGCGCCAGCAACTATGAGCAACTTTAGCTACGACTATTTCGAAGCACGTATTGGCGCAAGTCCTGTGACATTTGGTGCTGGATTCAGCAAATCAATTCACCCGAACGCGCATGTGATTGCTCGTATTGACTCTGAGTTTGAAAGTGATTTTGACTCAGCTGCAGGCTTTGGCTTCCATTCTCCGCTAAACAACTGGGCAGATCTTACTGGTGAAATGCTAATGCGCGTTGTGCAACCTTCGAATGAGAGCAGCACAGATGTTGGTATGGAGCTTAACTTAGGTGTTCGTCAATGGTTGGGCCCTCAATTAGAAGTAGGCGGCAAAGTCGGCTACGTTTCTATCGATAACGATGACGATTGGACTGGCTCTGCCTACGCTCGATTCCACTCAACAGAGCTTTTCTCTTTGGGTGCTGAAGCACGTATCAACGATTTTTACGGTGATCAGGTAATGTTCACTACGCGTTTTAAGTTTTAAGATTTGTGCTGTAAGAAAAGAGCAAATTAAAAAAACAAAAACCGAGGTCTCTGCCTCGGTTTTTTTGTCTAATTTAATGACTAACTCAATGAAGTGGTAAAAAACTTCAACGTCCTTTTTCCGCTTTTCACACTTGCCTTTACGACCCGCTAACTCCATCGAAACGAGTCAATCATTGTGCGATCAGCTTCGCTTAGTCACACAGTGCCAATAACTGTTTTTTACGCGGCTCTTGGATCAGTTTCCAATGTACGCCATCAGTTGCACCAGCAAATTTCCACAGTAGCTTTACATCAACATCATTACCGTAAGCCGTTTTAACTTTGTTGAAGACTTTTACAGGTCCAAGTTCTAAAAAGGTTTCTACGTCATCAACACCGGCTTTCTTGACCATACGTTCAAGGGTTAGTTGCATGTTGGGTAAGTCTCTTAAGCGTCTACTGGCAGAGGACTTTTGATATTTCCGTTCCTTAATTGAGTATTCAATTGATTTCTGTACCAGTTCATCAAGCCCTACATATCCGGATTCGAATAAATCGGTTACATCATAATAATTTACGGTTGCCGTCGTCTGTTTTTTGACGTGCTTATACTTCTCACAGCTCAGTTGAGTAAACACTTCATCTAGCCCATTACCACCACGTAAGTAGCAGCAATCATTGCTGACAAGCGCAAACATAGCATCATCGGTGAATAAACCAATACCACCGAACATAGAACGTTTTTGGTACTCACTGAAGGTGCGTACATATTTAAAAAAGCTTGGTCTGTCATGTCCATTGACCTCTTTAATCTGAATAAATTACCCCGATTAGCGATGTCACCAGATAAACAGCAGCTTATAGCGAATTATAAATGTCGATTTGTTGGCGATATTTTTGTGAGTTGTGCTCACCAACTTGCTTAATCATACTTAACGTTGAAAAATAAGTTAGGACATAGGTCACATATAAAAAAGTATAAATTCTGCATACGTGATTAGTTTCACACTTATTGTTCGTGTGGTGATATTTTTTTGACGCATAGCATGCCTAAAACGCGCCATCATTATGATCTCGCTGGCAATTACGGGCACATAATACGCATTTAATTGATAAAGAATACGCTGTAAGGGTACACTGTACGAAAGATCTCAAGTACAGCGTCACAATGGAACATTTATCATTTTTTTGGCTGCCAAATAATAAAGATAAGCTTATAAACGCACTGGAATCCGAGTTTGCTCAGCTGGTAGAACAGTCCATCTCCACGGGTAAGATTTCGTTACCTCCTATTCCTGATGTCGTGCTTAAAATTCAGCAGTTATGTGTCGAAGAACACACCACGATTGCCGATGTTGCTAACTGTTTATTGGAAGATCCCGGATTAGCAGCGGTCGTTTTACGAGTCGCTAACTCTGTGATTTTCAATCGCAGAAATATCACCTGCAACGACTTAACTACAGCGGTATCTCGTCTCGGAATACTTCGTGTACGTGATATTGTTACCGCACAAGCGATCGAGCAACTTAAACACTCAGTTAATCTCACTAAAGAATGCAATGCCATCTTGGTGAAGAGTGCCGCGATATCTCGTGAGCTCGGTGCCGTCATGGTGATGTTGGTTCAATCGTTTCGTAGCCACGAGCCAGGCACTTATGGTCATCTAGAGCAAGAAAAGGCGTTATTGGTCGGTCTATTAGCCGATATAGGGTTATTTTGCCTAATTAATGAGTACCACTTGTACTTAGATAGGGGTAATTACTTAGACCCAGATATTGCATTGCAGATCTTCCAAACACGTTGTTCTGCCACAAGTAAACTGGTACTTGAGCGTTGGGGGTTTGACAACGACTTCAGAGAAGTATCCTCAAATGAAAAATACGAGCTAACGCGACCAGAAGTGAGTTATCTCGACATCGCTAGAATTGCGCATCATTTATTGATGTTCCGCAATCACGATGAACGCATTGACGAACATGAAGTTGAATTCAACTTAACTGGTGCAGAAGTCTTGTATGAACTTAGTAACATGAGTGATACTGACTTCAATGATCAAATCCGTGCTGTACTCAATGCTAGCGGTTTGTAATTTATCGCTTTCTGATAATACCTTATCCGTGATAAAACGATTCGCTCAAGGCTGAGCTGTGTGTGGTGAAATGTCTTTAATTTCAACCGATAGATAATTTGATTTATGCGTGTTGATGTTATCTCAAAAAGGAATCATTGAGCTTTATGTTTTCAGGGATGCTATTTATTTTCGCTCCGCTTGTGGTGGGGTATCTAATTCCTATATCTCGATCTTCGTTATTGGAGAAGATCAATCAGTCAACGTCCTACCTTATTTACGTCATTTTGTCGTTGATGGGTCTTAGCTTAGCGGCGCTCGATAATTTAAGTAGCAACTTACAAAGTATTCTCCTCTATGCGAGTACGTTTTTTTTGTGTCTAAGTGCCTGCAACCTGTTGGCTCTGCCTATTATTGATAAAATTATTCCACTCCAGACCAATCAGAATCAAAAGAAACTACCGTTATCTTCGATGGCTTTAGAGTCTGTTAAGCTTATCGTGGTCGTTGGCGGAGGGTTAGTGGTTGGCCTGCTGTTACCCATTGATTTGAGTTGGGTAGATACAGCAAGCGAATGGATACTCTTTCTACTTCTATTTTTTATTGGTATTCAGCTGCGCAATAGTGGACTTACTCTGCGTCAAATCCTATTAAATAAACAAGGAATGGCCATTGCGGCTGTTGTCATCGCAACATGTATGCTTGGTGGCGTTCTTGCAGCGGTGCTTTTGGATCTTCCTCTTTATCAAGCACTCGCAATGGCTTCAGGTTTTGGCTGGTATTCCCTCGCAGGTATTTTAATGGGTGACGCTTTTGGTCCGGTATTTGGTGGCGCGTCGTTCTTGATTGAATTGATGAGAGAGCTAGTCGCACTGGTTGCCATTCCTCTCTTTATTCGTAGCTATCCGTGCACCGCAATTGGTTATGCCGGTGCAACAGCAATGGACTTCACCCTACCCGTTATTCAAACCACCGGTGGTGTGCGTTGCGTTCCTGTTGCTATCGTTAGCGGCTTTATTTTGAGTTTATTGGTACCAGTTATGATGCTTTTCTTTGTATCACTTGCTAGCTAGATCTCAGGTTTTCGTTTTAACATCCATTACAATACGGCAAAAATTTAAATACCCAGTTAACGTCAAAGTGGTCAATATTTTTTGGCAAGACCCCTCTTTCTTTTCGTCATTCAGCCCAACGATTTGTCACGACCAAATAGAAAGAAGGGAGAAACATCAACTGATGTGCATTGCGTTAATAAAGGGATAACAACCAGCCAGAAGGAAGAAGAATGAAACGCTTTGTCGTTGCAGCGCTCCTCGCTACAAGCTCAACTTTTACGCTTGCCGCAGATCAACAATGTCTTGCTAGCAAATACGATGGCTACGTCGATGCCTCACTACAGTGGTATCAAGATCTTGTTGATTTGACGGTTACCCAATATCCAGATCTGAAAGAAGTTAGTCAATGGTTCTTGGATGGACGTAAACATCACTTTGAATTAAACCGCGAAGCGGTTCACTACTTTCTAGAGAACGACCCTAGCCGCGTTGCGACGGAACAGCCAATCGAAGCATGGTTAAAACTAGAGCAACATGACGTTAAGCAGTTAGCGACCCGAAGCGATAAGTTAGGTGAAGTTGCAAAACAGACATTTAGCGACCGTCAATCAACTAACCATCCAAAAAACTACGAGCTTCGTTCAGCATTCGCTGATCTGCTTAGTCATCCCCAACAAATTGATACCGCACTTAATAAGTACAATCAGTCAATAGAAAAGATTGAAAAGCAGAAATGTGACTAAGATTGCTCGCATTAGTCGTTGATTAGCATTCGAAAACACTAGAATGTTTTAACGTACTCAATCTAGAATTTTTTAATGTGAATATCGTAACCTTCACCTAAAATTTTCATTTCTACAACTTGGGTTTCAACAATTAAAACGGGACTTTGCGCCCGTTTTAGTTTAGATTGTGCCGCTCGCATTACCAAAATAACTACAAAGATTCTTTGCTATGGTTAAGGAACAAAAAACCGCTGATGTTAGCTTTGAGAGCTTGCTAAAGATCTTCACTGTCCCAGAAGGTCCGGACTCAACGTTAACTAAAATTGACGAGAGCCTCTCGCGAAATCTAAATCAATTTCTTCGTGAACACATCGTGGCAGAAGAAAAGCCTTTACGCGAAATCGAAAAAGACTTTTCTTCTGCTCAGATTCCTGAGCAGCCAGAGTTCGTGTCAGATCATACAGAGCACTTACTCGACACTTTGGTGTCGCACTCAGTTCACACATCTTCACCAAGCTTCATTGGTCATATGACATCGGCACTGCCTTATTTCTTGATGCCACTGTCAAAGATCATGATCGCCTTAAACCAAAACCTGGTAAAAATAGAGACTTCCAAAGCCTTTACGCCACTTGAGCGTCAAGTTTTGGGTATGCTGCATCGCTTGATATATGGTCAGAATGATACTTTTTACAATCAGTGGATGCACAGTGCAAACCACTCATTAGGCGCATTTTGTTCCGGCGGCACCATTGCCAATATCACTGCGCTTTGGGTAGCACGTAACAAAGCGTTAAGAGCCAATGGCTCATTTAAAGGCGTTGAGAAGGAAGGCCTTTTTAAAGCCATGAAGCACTATGGCTATGATGGCTTAGCGGTGCTAGTGTCTGAGCGTGGTCACTACTCCCTTAAGAAAGCAGCCGATGTATTAGGGCTAGGCCAAGAGGGCTTGGTTGCGGTTAAAACCGATGCCAACAACCGTATTATTGTCAACGACCTGAAAGCGAAAATTGTTGAGCTCGAAAAACAAAATATCAAGCCTATTGCTGTTATTGGTGTGGCAGGCACAACAGAGACAGGTAATGTTGATCCATTGCCTGAAATCGCTGAAGTCTGCCAAGCCCACGGCTGTCACTTCCATGTGGATGCCGCATGGGGTGGCGCAACACTTATGTCTAACCATCACCGTCATCTTCTTAAAGGTGTGGAAATGGCAGACTCAGTAACTATTGATGCACACAAGCAGCTCTATATCCCGATGGGCGCTGGTATGGTTCTGTTCAAAGACCCTGACGCAATGAAATCCATAGAGCATCACGCTCAATATATATTGCGCAAAGGTTCAAAAGACCTAGGCAGCCATACACTAGAAGGCTCACGTTCGGGCATGGCGATGTTGGTCTACGCCGCAATGCACATCATAAGTCGCCCAGGTTACGAGCTTCTGATTGACCAAAGCATTGAAAAAGCTCGATACTTTGCGGATTTAATCAAACAGCAAGATGATTTCGAGTTAGTTTCTGAACCAGAGCTTTGTCTGCTCACATACCGTTATTTGCCGCCATTCATCCGTGAAGCATTAGCACAAGCAGAAGGCTCACAAAAAGAACAACTGAATGAGCTGATCAATGAGTTAACACAGTTTATTCAAAAGCGTCAGCGCGAAACGGGCAAATCGTTCGTTTCACGTACAAGACTGAACCCAGACCAATGGCAACGCATGAATACGATAGTGTTTCGAGTGGTTTTGGCAAATCCACTGACCACAAAAGAAATTTTGAGCTCAGTGCTTGATGAACAACGCGAAATCGCCAAGCAAGCACCAAATTTGATGAAAAGAATTCAACAGCTGGTTGTTGATATTCAATCGTCTTAACGGCCAGATCGAGTTACATCAATTTGAAATTTTTTTTCGTTTTGATGTAACTCAAACATCATTATCGTGCGACTAGCGCAACAAAACTTCGTTTACACATCCAATTCTGTAGTTTTTACAACATTTTGTTTGAGGCCTGTCAAATTCTCACTAAATAGTACCCGTTATTGGTTTAGACTGATTGAAGATCAGGTTTATACTGATTCTATGGCGCTGGTTGTTTTCGTTAACGCCCCACTCTACTCCGGAATCTTCGTGTTTCCTTTCGTTAGCAGAGCCAGCGAGTTGTTCTCTATACCCTCGTGAACACTATGAATACATTAGAAAAAATTCAAAAAAACCTGGAGAATTTCAGTAAGTCAGAGCGCAAAGTTGCGGAAGTAATTATGGCGTCTCCACAAACTGCAATTCATTCAAGCATTGCAACGCTGGCTAAAATGGCCGACGTTAGTGAGCCCACTGTAAACCGCTTCTGTCGTCGTCTGGACACCAAGGGCTTTCCAGATTTTAAGCTTCACTTGGCACAGAGCCTAGCCAACGGCACCCCTTACGTTAACCGTAATGTGGAAGAAGACGATGGCCCAGACGCGTACACCCATAAGATTTTCGAATCGACGATGGCGTGTTTAGATGTCGCGAAAAATAGCCTAGATCCAATGCAAGTGAACCGTGCGGTCGATTTGCTAACGCAAGCGAAGCGCATTTCATTCTTTGGCCTTGGTGCATCATCTTCTGTTGCCCGAGACGCACAAAACAAGTTTATTCGCTTTAATATTCCAATTACTTGTTTTGAAGATATTGTTATGCAGCGCATGAGTTGTATCAACTGCAGTGATAATGATGTTGTGGTTCTTATTTCTCATACCGGTCGAACAAAGAGTCAGGTAGAAATAGCGAACCTTGCTCGTGAAAATGGCGCAACGGTTATTGCGATTACAGCGAAGGATTCTCCTCTAGAAAAGGCAAGCTCGCTGGCCATCACGCTCGATATTCCAGAAGATACCGACGTTTACATGCCAATGGCAAGCCGAGTTGTACAAATGACAGTGATTGATGTGCTAGCAACTGGCTTCACTCTTCGCCGTGGTACAGGTTTCCGTGAGAACCTAAAACGCGTAAAAGATGCGTTGAAAGACAGTCGCTATGACAAACTAAGCCAGTACTAAGCACTAAAGCTTAGTCAATACTTTATCTAGGGGAGCTCAAGGCTCCCCTTTTGTTTTAATGCTGCTAAGGGAGCAATCACCCTAAGTCGTTGACACTCGATAAGTCCGTTCTTGATTCCAGTACTTCAACAGAACTGACATGTTGTGCACTCTCAGCTGCGCACTCTCCGCTACAATCACAGACTTGCTGTAATATGTGTATCAAACGTTCCTGATTAAGAGGTAAAGGATTCCCTTTGATTGCCATTGATTTAAGCGCATCATTCGCCACTTGCTCAAAAGAGGTTTGGCATACTCCAAATTGAGCCAGTAGCGGTAACGCTAACTTATCTAGCACCATATTTACCCAAAGAATTCCATCGTGTTCGTTAGCATTTACTCGCTCAGTGACTAATTGGGCCAGCTTGCGATAACGACTTATCACATCATTCCTACCCGCGAGTTTAGCGGCGTTAATGTTCTCCTGCATCACGTGCGGAGCTAGGCGAGCCGTAATAACGCTATGGGGGGCGTCTAACTTGCCTCCTAACGCCGATGCTAACCCATGAGCGGCACCTAATTTGGCATTAGTAATCGCCATACCACCAAGCAATGCAGCGAACGATAAATCAGAGCGCGCCTTATGATTATCTTGCTTACAAGCGGCAATCACTGAACGGCTTAAACGGCGTAGCCCCTCTTCGCAGACCATATCAGTAAGAGGGTTTGGCTCACCACACACATACGCTTCCATTAAATGAGTGAACGCATCCATTGCGCCACGTCCAGATGTGTATTGGTCGGTCCCGTAAGTAAGTGTCGGGTCTACAATGGCAACGTCTGCGAGCATATCAGGGCTTCGAAGACTCACTTTCACTTTATCTTGTCCAGATTTCAGCACAGCATTTCTGGTCACTTCTGAACCGGTGCTTGCTGTCGTAGGAATTGCAATAAAATGAAGAGGCTTTGCTTTTAAAGGGACGCTTCTTCCTACCACTTCTACGTAATCGTAAACATTGCCTTGATTGGGAATAATGGCAGCTAAGGCTTTGCCCATATCGATGACGCTGCCACCACCTATCGCAACCACCATATCAGGTTGGAATTTTCTACCGAGCACTGCGGTCTCTTCTACCATCGTGATGTATGGTTCACCAACGATAGCTACGTGCTGGTAACGCATATTTTGAGCTTTAAGATATTGGATAATGGGGGCGGCTCGTTGGGTATCCTGCCCAGTAACCAGCAAAACACTGTAGCCAAATTGGTTAATAACGGATAATGAAGATTGAAGTGCACCTTCACCAAATATAATCCTTGTTGCAGTCATAAACTGAAACATACACACCCTCCCAAAAGAATATACCCAAATAACCTCTCGCCCTCTGATTTAACACTTATGTAAGAGTTGAAGTTATTTGCGTATAGCCAAAATAGATTGCTATTTTTTTAAACAAAAAAAATTGACCAATTCCACCTTGCCATCATTAACCCTTTAGAATGTATGTTTTTTATGCGTCACTTCACATACTTCAGAGCCGTAAAATAAGAACGCGCGTTTAGTTTTTATTCGATAGATTTCACCTATAGAACCAAGAGGTAATTGCCGCTTTATTTCCGTATCTGGATCGGGCATAGTTACTCCAACAAAAGAAAGCGCACTCAGCCGCTATGTTTTGTACGCTTTCAAAAAAGAATAGATTTAGGAGAAATAAGATTATGTTCGTTGTTATCTTTGGTCGCCCTGCATGTCCTTTCTGTGTTCGTGCAAAAGAGCACGCAGAAACGCTAAAAGCAAAACGTGATGACTTCAACTACCGTTACGTTGATATTCACGCTGAAGGTATTTCTAAAGCAGATCTTGAGAAAACAGTTGGTAAACCAGTTGAAACCGTTCCTCAGATCTTTATCGACCAAGAGCACATCGGTGGCTGCGACGAGTTCGAAGCATACGCGAAAGAGCACCTAGGTCTATTTGACGAGTAATAAAGACTGTTTTCAAAAAAGCCGCTTCATGCGGCTTTTTTATTATTTTTCAGCTGGTTATTACGTTAAGTCAACTAATGGTAAAACCTAAAAAAATTCACTTATCTTTTTGCTATATTTAGTTACAATTCACAGTTCTTAATCTTTTTTGGCACACACTCTACCGAGCCACACAGTGAACATAGACGTCGTATACCTTCTCGAGCAAAACCCTATCCTTCTAATCTTCGTCGTATTAGCCATTGGCCTTGCCATCGGAAAAATTCGATTTGGCAAATTACAACTAGGTAACTCTATTGGCGTTCTTATTACCTCTTTGGTAATGGGCCACCTTGGTTTCTCATTTAATGCAGAAGCTTTAACCATTGGCTTTATGCTGTTTATCTACTGCGTTGGCATTGAAGCTGGACCAAACTTTTTTGGTATATTCTTCAGAGATGGTAAGCATTATTTTATTTTAAGCATGACTGTTCTCGTGTCTGCGGTCAGCTTAACGTATGGCTTGAGTCACTATTTCGGCCTCGATTTTGGCTTATCCGCCGGTATGATGGCAGGCGCATTGACCGCAACGCCAGTACTGGTTGGTGCACAAGATGCTCTTAACTCTGGCCTTGCGACTATACCGCGGAATATGGAATTTTCTCTGGTATTAGAAAATCTATCCGTAGGCTACGCGATGGCTTATCTGGTCGGCTTAATTAGCATGATCATGTTTGCTAAATTGTTGCCAAAACTGCAAAAACAAAACCTTTCTGATTCCGCGCAGCAAATCGCACAAGAGCGTGGCCTTGGAAATTCAAGCCAGAGAAAAGTGTATTTACCCATTATTCGAGCTTACCGAGTGGGCCCAGAGCTAATTGACTGGACTGATGGTAAAAACTTGCGAGAACTGGGTATTTATCGTCAAACTGGCTGTTACATTGAACGAATCCGTCGCAATGGTATTCTCGCCCACCCAGATGGTGATGCTATCTTGCAAGAGGGAGATGAAATTGCACTGGTTGGCTTCCCTGACAGCCATGCTCGCTTAGATCCTAGCTTCCGTAATGGTAAAGAAGTATTCGACCGTAACTTGCTTGATTTGCGCATCGTTGAAGAAGAAATCGTCGTAAAAAGTGACGCTATCGCTGGTAAGCGTTTATCGGATTTGAATTTGTCTGAGTTTGGCTGTTTCTTAAACCGCGTAGTTCGCGCTCAGATTGAAATGCCTATGGACTTAGACATTGTGCTCGCTAAAGGGGACGTCCTTCAAGTGAGCGGCGAGAAAAGCCGAGTACATGGACTGGCGGAAAAAATCGGTTTCATCTCGATCCACAGTCAAATGGCCGATTTGCTCGCTTTTTGTAGCTTCTTTATTTTGGGTATTCTGTTTGGCCTCATCACAATGACGTTCGGTCAGGTGTCTTTCAGTTTGGGTAATGCGGTGGGTCTTCTGTTGTCCGGTATTACGCTTGGTTTCTTACGAGCAAATCACCCTACTTTCGGTTATGTCCCACAAGGGGCGCTGAATATGGTCAAAGATCTAGGGTTAATGTTCTTTATGGTCGGAATTGGTCTAAGTGCAGGTGGAAAGATGTTCGAGCACCTAACGCAAGTAGGACCAAAAGTCATTGGTTTGGCATTTATTGTCAGTGTTGTGCCTGTAGTTCTGGCTTACTTAGTTGGCGCACACGTACTCAAGATGAACCGTGCCCTGCTCTTCGGTGCCATTATTGGCGCCCGTACTTGCGCTCCGGCTATGGATGTCGTTAACGACTACGCTAAGTCCACCATCCCTGCCCTTGGTTATGCGGGTACCTATGCGATTGCGAATATTTTAATGACGTTAGCTGGTACGATTCTGATAATACTAAGTTAATACTCACTTTGACTATGAAATATAAAAAGGCGCTCAATGAGCGCCTTTTGTTTATTGGTTATCTAGTCTGTGATTCGATTAGATTTGAATGAAGTCTGCTTCAACTGCTGGATTCACATCCGCTTCGTAATCTACGCCTTCAACGCCGAAACCAAATAGTTTCAAGAACTCTTCTTTGTACTCAACGTAGTCAGTCAGCTCTTTTAGATTCTCAGTCGTAATTTGAGGCCATAGCTCACGACAGTGCTGCTGAATGTCGTCACGAAGTTCCCAGTCATCCAGACGTAGGCGGTTCATCTCATCAACTTCTGCCGTGCTACCGTCTTCTTTGTATAGACGTTGGCTGAACATACGGTAGATTTGTTCCATACAGCCTTCGTGCACACCTTCTTCGCGCATTTTCTTGAATACCATTGCGATATACAGTGGCATAACAGGAATTGCAGAACTCGCCTGAGTTACAACAGATTTAAGTACCGCAACATTGGCACTGCCGCCTGTTGCTGCTAACTTGTCGTTTAGCGCTTTCGCTGCACGGTCTAGGTCCATTTTTGCTTTACCTAGTGCACCATCCCAATAAATTGGCCAAGTTAGCTCAGTACCAATGTAGCTGTACGCGACGGTCTTACAACCTTCAGCAAGAACACCAGCATCAGACAACGCATTGATCCAAAGTTCCCAATCTTCACCGCCCATTACCGTGACAGTGTCTTTGATTTCTTCTTCTGTTGCTGGCTCAACGCTAGCTTCGATGATCACATCTTTGTTGGTATCAACAGCCGTTGATGTGTAAGTTTCACCGATAGGTTTAAGAGATGAACGAACTAATTCACCAGTTTCTGGCATTTTACGTACTGGAGATGCCAGTGAGTAAACCACCATATCGATTTGACCTAAGTCTTCTTTGATCAGCTCGATAGTTTTCTGTTTCGCTTCATTTGAGAAAGCGTCGCCGTTTAAGCTTTTTGCGTACAGACCTTCTTCACGCGCTAGCTTTTCAAAAGCAGCGGCATTGTAAAAACCTGCTGTACCTGGTTTCTTCTCAGTACCTTCTTTTTCGAAGAAAACACCGATAGTTGATGCACCGCCACCAAATGCCGCAGCGATACGAGAAGATAGACCGTAGCCACTTGATGCACCAACAACAAGAACACGCTTAGGTGCGTTTTTGATTGGACCTTGCGCTTTGGTGTACGCAATTTGTTCTTTTACGTTAGCTTCACAACCAACAGGGTGCGTTGTAGTACAGATAAATCCACGAATTCTAGGTTTGATGATCATATTCAACTTCCTTTAAAAAACCTTGTTAGGATAAAAGTTTCGTTGGGATTTCGCATCTAATTTCTGTAAAAATGCTCTTAAAAGGCAAGTGGTTGGAGCACTATCCCACCATCCACTCCCCAAGAATACAAAAAAGCACCTCATTGAGGTGCTTTTTTTAACATTAGTTGTCTATTATGCCGCCGGATTCAACTGCGACTTTTTTGGGCTATGAGTTCGCACTTCAGAAAAGTCATGACTAAAGTGGTCAACTTGAATCGCCTTGTAGCGCAATTTATCTGCAGCCATGATTTGATCAATTTCTTGTTCAGTTAACACGCCTGCTTCAAATGCTTGCTGCAAACGATCATGTAGCAGACCTTTACGAGCCACTTTACCATCCTTCGCAGCCTTCATAAGTTTACGCTCCAAAGGTTTAATGTCGTACATTGCAAGGAATGCATTCTCCATTAAGCCTACGCTGTCATCCTCTGATTTTCCGATGTAGCACAGATGCGTGAGGCGATCACGTTGCGCGCCTGGCGTCATCATCGCTTCAGCCAAATTCACACACAGCTCATCACTTGGCTTATTGAAATGATTACCAAGCGGGAACAATAGCCCCTTAAGCACACCGCCAACGTATTTCACAGGGAAGTTGGTGTAAGCCTCATTTAATGACTTAGAAGCGTTATACAAACAGTGTTGAACAGCGTAATGAACGAAGTCTAGATCGCCTTGTTGACGGCCTTCCTCTTCATACTTTTTCAAGGCAGCAGATGCCATATATAGATAGCTTAATCCATCACCCAAACGTGCGGAGATCATTTCTTTACGCTTCAAGTCTCCACCTAAGGTTAACATCGCAAAGTCTGCACTTACTGCAAGTGCACGACTGAGACGAGTAATGTCTTTGTAGTATTGCTGCGTTGGGCCACTCATGTGCGCGTTAACAAATCGAGAACCAGTTAGTGCTGCACCAAATGCACCGAATGTATTACCGAGAGCGTGCTTGATGTGTTTAAAGAGTAAGTTGTCAAATTCTTTCGCACCTTGTTCAGAATCTGGATTCGCCGCGGCTTCCATTTCTTTTAGAACATATGGGTGGCATCGAGTCGCACCTTGACCAAAAATCATCAGGTTACGAGTCAGAATATTCGCGCCTTCAACGGTGATAGCAACCGGGATACCAAGGTAATGTTTAGCAAGATAGTTCATTGGACCATCTTGAATCGCACGACCCGCGTGGATATCAAACGAATCATTTAGAATGGTACGCGCGATTTCCGTCATGTGGTACTTGGCAATCGCGGTTACAATCCCAGGTTTTTCTTTCATATCGAGAGAAGTCGTCGTTAGCGTACGCGTCGCTTCTAGTAGGTAAGTAAGACCACCAATGCGCCCCATCGCTTCTGCGACGCCTTCAAACTTACCGATCGACATTCCAAACTGTTTACGCACGTAAGCATAAGCACCTGTTGTACGTGTAGTAAGGTGACCAATCGCTGTGCCAAGCGCTGGGAGAGAGATACCACGCCCCGCAGAAAGACACTCAACCAGCATACGCCAACCTTTACCTGCGTAATCAGCGCCACCGATCAACCAGTCCATAGGGATGAAGACATCTTCACCACGAGTAGGACCATTCATGAACGCAGACCCCAGAGGATCATGGCGCTCGCCTATCTCGACACCTTCATGGTCAGCGGGAATCAACGCACATGTAATGCCAACCTCTTTCTTGTCACCAAGTAGCCCTTCAGGATCCTGCAGTTTAAATGCTAACCCGAGCACTGTCGCAACTGGCGCAAGCGTGATGTAGCGTTTATTCCAACTAACTCGCACGCCAAGCACTTCTTTGCCTTCATGGGTGCCGTAACAAACCACGCCTTGATCAGGTATGCCACCTGCATCAGAACCCGCTTCAGGGCCAGTTAGGGCGAAACAAGGGATGTCTGTACCATCAGCTAAACGAGGCAACCAGTAATCTTTTTGCTCTTGCGTACCATAGTGCGATAGCAGCTCACCAGGACCAAGAGAGTTCGGTACCATTACCGATACCGCGGTACTGATACTTCGAGTCGCAATACGAGAAACAATGGTTGAGTTCGCCAAAGCGGAAAATTCACGACCACCATATGCTTTCGAGATGATCAAAGAGAAAAATCGCTCTTTACGTAGGTACTCCCATACTTCAGGCGGTAAATCCCTGTCTTCTTTGACAATCTTCTGGTCATCAAGCATTTCTAGCAGGGTTTCAAGCTCATTATCCATAAATGACTGCTCTTCTGCCGTCAGTGTAGGCGTTGGATAATGATGCAATGTTGTGAAGTTTGGCTTGCCTGAGAATAGTTCGGCATCCCACCATACACTACCCGCTTCCATCGCCTCTTTCTCGGTGCTAGACAGAGGTGGCAATACTTTTTTGAACACTTTAAAAGCCGGGTCACTAATCCATTTTCTTCGTAGAGAGCTCATAGTTCAGATCCTTTTGTTCACGTAACCGCTCGGGGTATAATCTTATTATTGGTTTAACTTTCTTATTTGTCTTATGCCAACTGCTTTGCTGACATTCCTGCTGACAAATATGGAATCAGTAAATCGACGACAGATTTCACATCGACTTCCTTTTCAAACTTACTTTCTGCCAGCTCCGAAAGAGCTTGGCTTGAAGCCATCGTAAATACACAGGTCCCTAACGTGAAGTGCAGTCGCCAAAACAACTGTTCTTCACATAGTTCCGGGTTCGCCTTCATTATCGAGAAAGTGAAAAGGTTTAGTACCTCTTCGTATCTGGTGGTAATGAACCAGCGTAGATGACCTTGAACGTCTGTATAACCGCGGCCAATTAACAACATAAATAGCGCAGTACCATTTGGGCGTACATCATTTAATGTACGTAAAGGTAATCGCAATGACTCAAAGACATCGTCCATGTTGTAGCTATCGCGCGTGTTTAGCTCAATTAATGAAGTCTTAATGCTCGGCATTAGTGCTTCTAAATACCTATCTAAAACCGCTCTAACCAGCGTTTTTTTATCGCCAAAGTGATAGTTTACCGATGCTAAGTTAACGTTAGCTTTACCTGTTATCGTTCTTAGCGAAGTATCATTAAAGCCATGTTCAGCAAAGAGTCCTTCTGCGACATCGAGTATTTTTTCTTTTGTTGATGTTCTCGGGGCCATTTTAATCACTCGTATTAAACAACTGTTTGAAAATATACTCCCGAAACTTAAGATTAACAAATGATTAACATCACACTTTAACCAATTGGTCTGACCAGACAGTAAAAGGTGTGATCTAATCTTTTGAAATTCAATCGAATACTCCAGTGAAGCTTGTCAGAAGAAAACGATCAAATTTCTCAGTCCAGCGCAATTGAAACGCTAACAATAGCCTTGGCGGCTCGGAGTGAGCGACGAGAGTATGAAATACATCTTCGGTTCTAGGGGAGATAAAATGAGAAACACAGAAGTTAGTAACTTCGCCAAGTTGGTAATCCATCTCGATTTTTCTATTACTTTCGGATGTGTAAGAAGCTAGAAAGCATTAAGTAGAAATTTTTTGAAAAAAAATGGAACTGTTTGGAAAAGGCTCGGTCTGAACATACGTAACAGTTAGGGCATTTGAAGTTTCACTGGCCGTCAAACTTGTTTCCATCTAATTGTTACGTTGCTGCTTTTTTCTTATTAACTCCTATGTTTGTATCCGCCCAGTCAAATTTTCGGCTGGGCTTTTTTTCGCCTATAGATTTACCAAGCGCCTCTTTCGATGATTTGCCCTAACTCCATCAGCTAGACCTTAGTTGGTCACAAAAGTAACCACCCTGAAGTGGTTGATGTGCCGATCTGCAAGACATAAAAAAGCCTCCCGAATGGGAGGCTTTACTAAACAGTGTGTATCTTACGCTTGCGCTTTCTTAGGCAAAGAAAAGTGCAGTAACGCGTAGCCAAGTAACGCGGCTGTCGTCGAGCCCATTAAGATACCTAGTCGAGCATAGGTATCAAACTCAGGGCTTACATTTCCAAACGCTAAAGAGGAAATGAATATAGACATTGTAAAACCGATACCACACAACACAGAGACCGCAAAGATATGCTTGAAGTTAATGCCTTCCGGTAACTTAGCTACACCCATTTTCACAGCTGCCCAACTAAAGGTGAAGATACCTAGAGGCTTACCAACCAGTAGTCCCAAAGCAATACCTAATGGCAGCATTGAAGTTAGGCCTGACATCGATACGCCTTCTAGCGAAATCCCCGCATTTGCAAATGCGAATAGAGGTAATATACCAAATGCCACGTATGGATGAAGTGCGTGCTCCATGTGCTTAAGTGGGGAATGTTCGCCCTGTTTACCCTTAAGAGGAATAGCAAAGCCGATCACTACGCCTGCAAGTGTTGCGTGAACACCAGATTTAAGTACCGCAAACCATAAGATCGCGCCGACTATCATGTATGGTGTCAGTTTCGTTACTTCCTTCGCATTCAACATGAACAGGACACCAGTCATGATGAAGCCAACAAGCAGCGCCATGCTAGAAAGATCACCTGTGTAAAACAGTGCAATAATAACAACCACGCCTAAATCGTCGATAATAGCGAGAGCTAACAAGAACACTTTAAGGCTTACTGGTACGCGCTTACCTAGTAGCGCCATGATACCTAGAGCAAATGCAATATCCGTCGCAGCTGGAATTGCCCAGCCAGAAACCGCCTCTGGGTCGTTAGCATTAAACGCAACGTAAATAAGAGCAGGCGCTAACATACCACCAACCGCTGCAATCGCAGGGAAAATTGCGGTTTCTTTTGATTTTAGCGCTCCTTCAAGTAGCTCTCGCTTCACTTCAAGGCCAATAAGTAAGAAGAAAACAGCCATTAGGCCGTCATTAATCCAGTGAGAAACTGACATACCGAATACATAAGTATGCAGTACAGATTGATAAGTTTCGCCCAGCGGTGAGTTAGCAATGGTCATCGCAATTGCCGCTGCAATTACGAGAAGAATACCACCTGCTGATTCCATTTTGAAAAAGTCACGAATGACATCGTTCATGGTTTCGTCCTTATATTTATTATCTTAATAAACGATTAACAAAGAGTGATAAGAGTGTATAGCTGTCGAAAACTTTAGAATAATCGCTTCTTCAGAGTATAAACTTCGGTTTTTTCGATGTTAAGTTTACTATACATCGTATTTTCCAACATAACACTCAATTTTGATCGGAGATCGTATTTGTTTTTGTCGCACCAAATATTTATCAAGATGATGAGAAAATCAGCATAACACGGCTTGTACCATCATGATAACCCCGTACTTTTGAGAAAAAGCCAGGAAGCTTCGCGCACTAAAAAACCACCCGTAGGGGGTGGTTTTCTTCACAACTCAATAGCCTGTCAGCTGCATAAAGCCCCAAGCTTCATTGGAGCCGGAAGCTAAAGTAGGCCCTTCCCAGTAAGGTATTACAAAGGGTAGCCACATATCTGACTTGATAATGCGGGTAGTCAAGTTAATTTGATGCTTCGGAATATTGATAATCCACTGCAAAGGTAACCTTCTTCCATTGGATAAACTGGTCACTTGCATTGGTTTAATACTGATATCATCGTCTGAGAGGTTGATGACTTTACCTGAGCGTGTCGACAACGTGCCAAACACGTGCGGTGTTTGCCCATGGTGACGATAACGGCTAACAGTTAATGCTCGACCATCATCTAAATTGAAAACAAACCAATCCCAGCCTTGTTGCCCCTCACCAATTAAGCCGCTGCCCCACTCTTTTTGCGCCCAAGCAGAACCCGTCACTGAGAATCGCTTACCATTTAAGCTTAAGCTGCCTTTTACTTTTAAAAATGGAGCACTGAAGCTGAAAGAAGCAACAGATTGCAACGCATGTTTAACTTGGAAGCCTTTGTCTCCATTCACCACAAAGGGGCCGCTTGTCATGGTATTGAGCTCAAGTCCAAACGTATCAGTATTCACATTCAAGTTGCCCGGGAAAGGCGTCGCACCGAGTGATCGCCAAGTCCAATTATCAATCCATAACCTGAAAGGACGATTGATCATACCAGCTTGGCCTATCCCACCTCTAGCTACCCGTTGCTCTTTCCATACATGCGAGCCATGACTGACGACAACATGTGAAATGTACAATTGAGGGTTCTGCCAACCGCTGGTTTCTCGCTCGTCCGTCGCAACCCTGAAATAGCTCCATTGAACATTGTAGATCTTGCCTTGCTCATCTTTTAGTTTCGCAAAGTAGTGCCACCATTCATGCTGATACTCGGGATGAAAGCGAAAGTCTGAGGGTAAAGAGACATGCTCATTAGGTAGTACAGGCTCAAAAATCGTTTGATTTTCACGCGTTAAGATAGAATCAAGTTCGCTTTCTCGTGTTGCTGTCGCCTCCAACCAAAAAGTTGAGTAAAAAGCAGCCCCGGTCAGAAAAGCGAACGTAACAACAATGAGCGTTGAAACCAACAAGCGTTTTTTAGAGCCCACTTTTTTCATTACAACGCGTCCCTTAATGACTTCATCGGTGTACTTTTGATCATTCTAATAACTGGCAATGCGCCAGCAACCATGATGGCAAGCATCGCCCAAGCAATGGTTTGAGCATACTCCCATGGAATCGTTTGAAGCTCTAGAGACCAGCCAAATGATTGCTTAATGATAATATCAACGATCAAATGTGCGAGCGCCAAGCCGAGCGGCACTGCAATAATCGCAGAAATGGCTCCGAAGACGAATAGCTGCAAACCACCTAATACGACAAGTTCTTTTCCGGACACACCCATGCACCTTAATAAGGAAAAATGCCGCTGCCGTGAAAGTTCTCCTGCCAACGTCGCAAAGAATAAACCAAACACGGCAATAATCAGCGTGATATTGCCCAAGGTTCCCGCTATCGCAAAGGTATGATCAAACACTCTCATTGCTTGGCTATAAATATTACCGTTATCAAACACACGATCTTGCGGGAGACGGAATACATTCTCTAAGCGATTTTTCAGCCCTTCTCCATTGACGTTATCTTTTAATACGACGCCAAGACCAACATTACCCGTACCTGCAAATGCATACAGCCAATTCCGGTGCGACATCATCACCTGGTTATATGGGTTTCCATAATCGTAGTAAACGCCTACGACTTGCCAATCCCCACCAAGCGGTTCCTGCAAGTTAATGAAGTCTCCAGGGCGGATATCCAGCTTCAAGGCCATCGACTCGCTGACCATTAAGCTCTTGGTAGCGTGCAGTTGATACCAGTAATTTGGGACACCTAACTTGACGGTAAGTGAGTCTAGCTCACCTTCAGAAGAGCCCGTACTCACAACTTGCAGAGCACCATGCTCGGTCGGCATATCTTTTTCCCAGCGCCACCAAACCGAGTTCACCTCAGGCTGATTCTGGAGCCATGCGCTCATCCTAGCGGCTGAATTGTTGGTCGGATAGATGTACACATCAGCGGCTAATCGCTGATTTAGCCACTTATCGGTTGTATCTCGAAAGCTTCCGACCATTGTTTCTACACCAATGTTTGCCGCCAGCGCTAACATAAACGCCATCGTAGCCACACCGCGATAGCTCATGCTGGCTGCTGCATCAGCAAAAAACCAACGGACACGAACCCATCGCATGGTATAAGAAAAACTTTGGAACATATGCCACATAATAAATGGCATAAACAACGCCACACTAACCAACATCAGCGCAATAATTGCAAAGCCGGTTTCTTGTGTTTTCGGCGCCTGATATACCGCTATTGCAGCGACACAAAACGCACATGCCGCAAGCGCCTGCCAAGAGAACTCTCTTCCAGCAAATCGCATTAGCGACAGTCGAGAAGAAAGGCGGATTGGTTGTGACTTCAACAAACGGATTAATGGCCACAGACACGATATCAACGCACCCATCGCTGCCATGATTAGACTGTATAAGCTAGATTGCCATGACCATCCTATGGTTAAGCCTACGTTGGCATCATACAAATCACTCAGGCTCGAAGACACTGCTGGGATAAGTTCATTTGCTAAGATCAAGCCAAAAAAGTTACCACACGCCCACGCAATAAAGACGAGCAAAGACAACTCTAGTAATAAAGCTTGCGCTAACTGTGTTCCGTTAACACCAGTCTGTCTCAAAATACCTACCAAACGTTGTCGCTGGATGAAAGACAGAGACATCGCTTGATAAAAAATAAACAACCCGACCAAAAACGACAGCATTCCCATCGCGGTGAGATTCATATGGAATGCGTTAGTTAGCGACTCAAGCTCTGTACGCGTATTCCTAACGAGCGTCATTCCGTTTGGCAGCATGTTTTTCAGTGCTATTAGCTTTTCCTCTGGCATTTCACCACAAGAAATCGCAGACAAACCTGAGCTCCGCTTGAGCATACGCAACAACGATATATCAGTAACCAGCCGAGTACCCGAAAGCATCTTGTCCTTATCTACTTGAATAGGCCCAAGACGGCTTCCGTCATTCATCTCAATGAAGTCCCCATCCTGCCAACTCATGTAAGCGGCCAAATCTTGACTAACAAGAATAGGATAAGGAGGCTTCATTAGAGATAAAACAGGCATCTCACCTAGCGATTTTCCTTGTTGTAGTGGGATCATCGCGACAGGATCTATCCCCACCAACATCAGGCTCATATCGGTCTTGGCATCTAGATGAAGCACGTCAAACGGTGCACATTGGTTGAACCCAGCTCGACGTAACTGAATATAGAAACCTTGAGGAATTTTATTGGCAGAGTGCTTCGTTCGGATTCGGTATGGCAAAGGATTGGAGAAAAGCTTTTCCCCAGTAGCATAACTTTGTTTTGCATGCTGGTTGATAGAAGTAACACCAACAAGGAGGGACACGCCTAAAGTTAATCCCAGCCAGACAAGAATAATTTGTAGAGGGTAACGACGGTAATGACCGAGTAGTGCCTTAACTACGGGCCATAACATGTAGCTGCCCTCCTTGAAGTCGAATCTTTCCTTCCATATGGGCGGCCACTTTTTCACTGTGCGTCACTAACAGCAAAGTACACTCCAGTTGGCGAGCGAGACTCGTTAGTAAGCGCATTACGGCTTCTGCGTTTCGCTCGTCTAGGCTACCAGTTGGCTCATCAGCAAGCAGGATTTTTGGCTCCATATAGAGTGCACGAGCAATCGCCGCACGTTGTTGCTGACCACCAGACGCCTCTTCCGGATAACGTCCTAGCAATGGCATTAAGTCCAAAGCAGAAAGAATTTGACGCCACAACTCTTTATCTTCCGGCAGACCTTTTAACTGACGACAAAAACGAATATTGTCGGCAATATTAAGTGTAGGAAGCAGGTTGAATTGTTGGAAGATATTCCCAATATTGTTGCGGCGATAAAGGGTTCTTAAATGCTCCGGTGCTTCATGCATAGCAAAATTTGGAAACTGCACTTCACCAGAGTCAGCAGTATCTAATCCGGCGATTAAATTCAGCAGAGTACTTTTACCCGAACCACTTTCTCCCATCAGAGCAACTTGGTCGCCTTGCTGCAATGTTAATTCTGCCCCTTGTAATACAGGGTGAAACTCTCCCCCGTCTACATAGCCTTTACATAGGTCTGACAGTTTTAACATTGATTATGCCGCTCGGATGGTGTTTAAAAATTGGGATCAGAATCTACACTAAAATCCTGTTAGTAGAAAGTATTTTGAATGCTTGATCACACTATGGAAGTACAAATGCAACTCGATTCACTTTCTGTTGCTAATTTTGTTGACGTTTTGAGCAGATTTTTGCAGCCAAAATAAACTCTGTTCCTCCTTACTGGCCAATCAGGTTTTTCATCCATTTTCGGCTAACCATTCTTGGCAAGCAAATCGCCCACTTCACAACTTCTTCCGTCAAAAAGAGTAAGTAAACCCATTGTGGGTCCCAATTGAGATAAATCGCTGCAAATGCTGCGAGTGGAATCCCGATCACCCACTGCGCCAAGATGTCTTGATACAAACAAAACTTAACATCACCGCCCGCGCGTAATACACCAACAATCGCCATCATCGGCACCGAGCGTAACACGACACCCAACGCTAGAATCACCATAAACTGTTCAGCTAGCTCGCGAGTGTCTGTTGTCAGTGCACTAAACGCATTAAGGATCCATTGATTTGACACTATCAACAAGATGGCGACCACAAATGCGATAAGCACATTCAAAATGACCGTAGCCCATGCTTGATAATAAACGGGTTCAAAATTACGAGCGCCGAGCTGGTTCCCGACTAGAACTGCAGCCGCATTCGATAAGCCAATCATCATCGCCAATGCGATCGACTCAACAGGTGTCATTACGGAAAGTGCCGCCAAACCTTGTACGCCTGCTTGCCCCATGATGGCGTGATAAGCAAACAGCCCACCAGCCCACGCCAAGAAGTTAAATGTGGTTGGCAAAGAGAGGCTCAAGAAACGCGTAATTTTATCTAAGACCAATCCTGCGCGTATATCATCCCAACCAAATGCGATTATGTGTTTTTTCAACCATAGATAACCAAACAAGCAACCTACTTCGATCGCGCCACTGATTACCGTTGCGATCGCTGCTCCCGTAATACCCAGAGCAGGAAAGCCTAATTGACCAAAAATTAAAACCCAGTTAAGAAAAACATTAGATAAAATGCCTATACCACTAAAAAAAGTGCTTAGGCCTGGTTGGTGCATCGCCCTTAGGCCCACCGACATACTGGCCACACATGCAACAGCAAACATGCTAACCGACGAAATAATGAGATAGCTGGCCCCTAATTCAATCACTTCTTGTGAATCGGTAGTCAAGCTCATGATGAGTTGTGGAAAACCAACAAACAAAGCAACAGCAATCGCAGCAAACATCATTGCGATCATCCATGTTAAAGCGGTACTGCGACGCACCCCAACTTTATCGCCAGCCCCCCAATATTGAGCGGTTAACAACGCACCGCCCGTTGTCACCCCAACTAACATGATGGTGGTGACGAAAGTCGCGCGCGCAGCAACTCCAACAGCGGCAATTTCAGCTTCACCAAGTTGACCAAGCATAAGAACATCGACGAGGCTTCGGCTTGAAAACATCATGCTTTGCAGTGTAATTGGTAACGCGATTGCAAATAAACGACGTAAGAACGCTTTATCTGCGTGTATTGAGAGTTGAGAAAGAAAAGTCACAAGCGCTCCAACGACAACTTATTGATAGAATGGGGAAAGTGTCTCATGATTATACTCTGTGGTGTTTATTCCACCAACGATAAAAGGACAGATAATGAAAAAGGTGTTGGTGCTAGGCGCCTCGGGTTACATTGGCTCTCAACTTCTTCCGTTACTTTTAGATAAAGGTTACGCCGTCACAGCAGCGGCGCGACATATTGATTATTTAGAGTCAAGAACTCAGCCTCACCCTAATTTAACGTTAAGGTATCTCGACTTGGCTGACGCAGAGACCACGAAGGCTGTAGTGAACGATTTTGATTTAGTCTTTTTTCTCGTGCACGGGATGGCTCAAGGTGATGACTTTGTTGAGTACGAACTAAACCTTGCTTTGAACTTCAAATATGCGTTGGAACAAAGCTCCGTCGAGCATGTTATCTATTTGAGTGCCATTCAACCTCAAACCGGAAACTCTCGCCATTTAGCCGCTCGTAAAGCCACGGGAAAAATAATTCGACAGTCTGGTATTCCAGTAACTGAATTGCGTGCAGGCGTTATCATCGGCCCCGGCTCTGCTGCTTTCGAAATCATGCGAGATTTTGTCTACAACTTACCTATTTTGATTGCGCCTAAATGGGTCGACTCAAAAGCGAACCCTATTGCCTTGCCCAATCTCAACCACTATTTATTGAAGTTAGCAGAAGCCCCCTCTCCAGAAGAAAGTCACATTTATGAAGTTGGTGGGCCAAATACACTTAGCTACCGCGAACAGTTCAAAGTCATTTGCCGAATCACGAACAAGCCGTATCGGCTGTGGTCGACCCCGCTACTTACTCCGAAAATGGCATCGTACTGGCTAGGTTTAGTTACCTCAGTGCCAACTAGTATCGGTAAAGCATTACTTGCGGGCTTAGAGCACGACTACATTGCAGACTCCAAAGCGATTGAAGAACGATTTCCTCAAACGCTGATCAGCTACGAGCAAGCGGTAACTGATACCATTCAAGATGAAGGCACATTTGTACGCAGTAATGTCTGGGGGTTTGAACCCGCAGCGCTTCGTCGATGGCAACCAGGATATGGCTATTACCCAAAACAAGCTGGAGCGAGCATTAAAACTCATGCCTCCGCTGCGGCATTATGGAAAGTGGCGCAAAAGATCGGGAGTCGCGAAAAAGGCTATTACTTTGCCAACATCTTGTGGCGTACACGTGAATGGCTCGATATCTTTTTTGGTGGCGGAAAACCGATTCGCGTTTCTCCTCCTGGACCAGAGCTTAAAGTCGGTGATTTTATTGACTCTTGGAAAGTGATTCGCTGCGATAATAATCAGTTTCTTTCACTGTTTTTTGGTATGAAAGGCCCAGGCCTTGGGCGTTTAGAAATTACCATCAAAGATCTCGGTGACGAACGAGAGCTGGATATTACCGCCTGGTGGCACCCGCAAGGGTTTCTTGGGCTGCTTTATTGGTTTGCAATGATGCCAGCCCATCTTTTCATATTTAAAGGCATGGTCAAAGCCATCGCGAAAGAAGCAAACCGTTTAGAAAACAAAAAGCCCCAATAACAGGGGCTTCTAAACACTCAAAATGTCACTTTAGTCAGCTTTGAACGAGAGTGGAATTTCGGCTAACTGGTTGCCTTCGTTTGCTGGAAAAATAAGGTACTCGCCATGGTATTTCACCATCGATTTGTAGTCTGTTACCTTATGTACCATAAAGCCCGCTTGCGCTGCTTTCTCAACAAACTCAGCATGATTGCCACGTACAAACCAACTCATTGGCTTTACGAGCAACTCGCCATCAAAACAGCTTTCGCATTGGTCTGCACATAACGCTAAAGAGTTTTGACCTTCAGTGAAGATTTGTACTTTGCCGCACCCAATCAGTTGCTCAGACGTCGAGACTTCCCAGCCTGCTTGCTCCATCAAATCAAGAAAAGACTCAATATCTGAATCTTTGAACACTTTGGAGTCTTCACCTTCAGGGAAGAATTGCGCATAAAAAGCAGAAATACGCTTGAAGATAAACAACAAACCAGCATCGTTCCCCTTTGAGCGACCTGCTTTTTGCCAACGCGTTAAGTCATCGCCTACCGTACGTCCGAAACGTTGTGATTTTAGCGCCTTTGTTACCCAACGCACTAAATAATGGTTATTCGCAACAGGGGCATTGGCTAACTTACCTGAGCGATGCTCTTGATCTAACTCTTCAAGTGCTGAGTTAACCAAGTTTTGAATTTCTTTGGTGTAATTCGACATTACGCCTTTCTTCCTAAAGTCCAATAAAACAGTGCTGAAAGCACAGAACAAGCAAACATTACGATGATCATCGGCCAAGCAACATTCCCGGGCAGTGATGCCACCAGCGCACCAACCAATGAACCGATACCGAATCTTAATGTCCCCGCTAGAGACGACGCCGTACCCGCCATTGATGGGTAACCACTTAAAAGCAGCGCCATCGCGTTACTACCTATCGTCGACAATGTACCGATAAACAGCACAACAAAAGGTACAATGCCCCATAATCCGAAGTCCATTAACCAACTTACGAATAAACCAATCCCCGCCAAAAGTTGCACGAACAACCCAAAACGAAGCATGGCATGGGAACCCACTTTCTTCACCAAGCGACCATTAATACTGGTCATGATGATCATCGCCACAATGTTCAAACCAAATAGGTAACCAAAGTGGTCTGGTCGAACACCATATAAATCAATATAAACAAACGAACCCGCCGTCAAAAATGCAAACATTCCGGAAAATGAAAACGCACCTGAGAGCATCAAACCGATCGCTTCAGGATTGGAGCATAATCTGGCGTAGTTTCTCAGCGTCGTGCGGAAACGAAGAGGCTGACGATTTTCAGGCTGTAACGTTTCAGGGATTTTCCAAAGTACGAGAAAAATCACAACTACAGCGAAAATAGCTAATACCCAAAAAATGGAACGCCAACCAAACCAAATCGCGAGATGACCACCGATCATCGGTGCCACCAACGGCGCAATAGTAATGACCAGAGTAACGAAGGACATTGCGCGTGCAAAGTCTTCACGGTCAAACATGTCACGCACGACAGCTTGGATAATGACCGCCGCTGCCGCGCCAGCAAAACCTTGTGCCGTACGTACATAGGTCAGCGCATCAATGCCATTTGTTGTCGCACTCACAACGGCAGCCAAGCCGAAGAAAAATACGCCTAAAATCAACACAGGTCTGCGACCAAAGCTATCGGCAAGCGGCCCGTGAATTAACTGGCCGATCGCAAAACCCGCGGTATAAGCCGTCAACGTAATCTGAACCGCGCCAGGCGCGACCCCCAAATCTTTCGCAATTGTCGGCATCGCAGGCAAATACATATCGATCGCCAAAGGCGTCAAAGCGCCAATCGCTCCTAGTACAAGAAACAATAGAAAACTGATTTGGGATTGCGGAGCACTTTGAGCTTTTTCTGTCATTCTTTTACCTCTTGTTGGAGCCCTACCGTCAATACTTGCAGAACAAAGTGAAAATAACGGACAGTTCTCATATCGCTGAATGTAGAAGCCAAAAACCTGTTCTATCCAACGTTCGAGAATCATAAGGGCAAATATGTACCAAGGTGTGACCTTGACGAACTCGACATAGAAAAGCATGTGAAAGCGAAATGTGTTTATGGGAAACAAACACAATGCAGTAAAAATGATGGCGTTGACACCATCATTCCATTCACCGTAGCCGAAGGCTTTGCAATAAGAGTATGCATGCCTCAGCTAAATGCAAAGGCATATCACTGAGATGAGTAAGCACACCGGAATTGTCTAGGCACTAATTTTGGTAGGAAAATTTATTTTGAGCCAATTCCTACCAAAAGACTAGTTCCTATTAGGAACTAAAGAGTTTCCCATGCTGACAATTAATTCCAAATAGAATCAATTTCTTCTTGCGTGAGGTAGCGATAATCACCTGGTTCTAGTGCCTCATCAAGTTCGATAGAACCAATACGCTCACGATGTAAGTACTCAACTTTATTTCCTAACGCCGCGAACATACGTTTCACTTGGTGATACTTACCTTCCACGATAGTTAACAATACTTCATTCTCGGCCTCGTTCACGATTTCCAAACGAGCGGGCAATGTTGCTTCTGATTCATTGCGCAAAATGATGCCTTGTTCGAGCTTTTCCGCGTAATCTGGCTGAATAGCATCGACGAGCCAAACACGGTACGTTTTCTCACACTTATGCTTAGGTGAGGTAATACGGTGAGACCACTTACCATCATCCGTAATCAACACTAAACCAGTTGTGTCGACATCTAATCGGCCCGCAAAGTGAAGGTTTTCAATTTTAGGCTCATCAAGCAATGCGAATGCAGTTTGGTTGTAGCTATCTTCATGTGAACAAACAAAGTCAGCAGGCTTATACAACATAATGTAACGAGGACCAGGAGCACCAATAACACGGTCTTCCCACATCACTTCCGCACCTTCAGGTACTTTAAATGCACCACTTTTTTGAACCTCACCGTCTACGGTGATGTCTCCACTTTTGATGATCTTTGTTGCCTGTTTGCGTGTTGCACCCAGAGCGTCACACAAATATTTATCTAAACGCATGAATACCTCATTGAATTATACCCAAGTGATCTCTAAATCTTGGTTTAAAGGTCACTTGGGTATAAAAGTCAGGTATTATAGCGTTCCTCGTTCGAATAGTTGAGCAATTTCACATATTTTCATGTACACGCTTCGTCCTTATCAAGCCGACTCGGTTAAAGCCGTTATTCATTACTTTCGTAAACACTCGACACCAGCAGTGATCGTGCTGCCAACCGGTGCCGGGAAAAGCTTGGTGATCGCAGAACTTGCTCGCCTTGCGAAAGGACGAGTGTTAGTCCTCGCCCACGTAAAAGAACTGGTCGAGCAAAACCACGCGAAGTATGAAGGTTATGGTTTAAAAGGTTCTATCTTCTCAGCAGGATTGGGACGAAAAGAAACTGACCAGCAAGTCGTGTTTGCTTCGGTTCAATCGGTCGTACGTAACTTAGATTCGTTCAAAAACCAGTTTTCTCTGCTCGTTATTGATGAGTGCCATCGTGTGCCCGATGACAAAAACAGCAGCTACCAAAAAGTTATTACTCACTTACGAGAACTGAACCCTGGCATTAAGGTGCTGGGACTAACTGCAACGCCCTATCGTTTAGGAATGGGCTGGATTTATCAGTATCACACCCGAGGTCAAGTGCGAACCGAAGAGCCTCGATTCTTCCGCGATTGTATTTTCGAACTGCCGATCCGTTACTTGCTCGACGAAAACTTCCTCACTCCAGCCCGCATGATGGATGCGCCCGTTTTGTCTTACGACTTCTCTCAGCTGAAGCCCGCTAACACCGGACGCTACAAAGAAGCAGAAATGGACATGGTGATCGATAAAGCCAAACGTGCGACTCCACAAATTGTTGAGCAAATCATGCAATATGCGAAAGAGCGTCAAGGTGTCATGATCTTCGCTGCAACTGTTCGACACGCACAGGAGATACACAGTTTATTGCCAGAAGGCGAAACTGAAATCGTCATTGGTGATACACCTACGCCGGAGCGCGATGCGATCATCCAAGCGTTCAAGAATCGCCAAATAAAATACTTGGTCAATGTTTCGGTACTGACAACCGGTTTTGATGCGCCGCATGTCGATTTAATCGCGATTTTGCGACCAACAGAGTCAGTCAGTCTGTACCAACAGATAGTAGGACGAGGATTACGCTTATCAGACGGAAAATCAGAATGTTTAGTGCTTGATTACGCAGGCAACAGCTACGATTTATACCAACCTGAAGTCGGTGATCCAAAACCAGACTCTGACAGTGAAATTATCACGATTCCTTGCCCGGCTTGCGGATTCAATAACAACTTCTGGGGTAAGTTGGATAGTAACGGTTTCTTGGTTGAACACTTTGGCAGACGTTGCCAAGGTTACTTTGAAGATGAAGACACAGGCGAACGTGAACACTGTGGCTACCGTTTTCGTGCCAAATACTGTGGTGAATGTGGTGCGGACAACGATATCGCTGCACGAATTTGTCATGAGTGTGACGCGACGCTCGTTGACCCAGATAAAAAGCTAAAAGAAGCCCTTAATCTCAAAGATGCATTAATCTTTGAATGCACAGAAATGGACCTATCTGTATTTAAGTCCAGTGATGGTAAATCTCAGCTAAAAGTGACGTATTCTGGTGAACCATACCAAGGCGAAGGCAATGCGTTAGTTCATGAGTTTTGGTCATTGAGTACCAAAAAACAAAAACAAACGTTTAAAGATCAGTTCGTACGCCCCCACTTAGCAGACAAGCATCGCCCTTTTGAAGAGGCTTCACCGACACGCGTTGTAGCTAATCAACATCGTTTCCGTTTGCCTCAGTTTGTTATTGCTAGAAAATCTGGTCGCTTTTGGAAGCTGCGAGATAAAATTTTTGAAGATGAGTTGAAATAACATCGACAACACATGGCAAAACTTAATTAGCTGATTCACTCTCTGTTCATCTATATCCGATATACTGCGGCTAACGCTCCAGAAAAGGTTTGACTATGTATAAAGCAAGGACTTCTCTACATTCTGCGTTACTTTTCGGCCTTATCACGACATTCATGTGTGCACCAAGTTTTGCCAAGCATGGCAACGAGTACACATCACAAAATGGCCACGCCATCGTGCAAGATGTCGAAAAGCCAGGAACACGCATCGAATTCGATGAAGATCAAGATGAGGTCTACCGCGCGGTTCAACAAGGATATATACGACCATTTTCGGAACTTTACGCCGCAGTAGAAAACGACCTATACGGCCGCATCATCAAGGTCGAGCTTGAAGAAGATGATGATGCTTGGGTGTATGAATTGAAAATTCTGTACAACAACAGCGTCCTGAAAGTTGAGTACGACGCCGCCACGCTAGAAATGCTTGAGATCAAAGGTCGCAGCTTTAACAAAGCGTTAAAGCCGCAAAACAACTAAACTTGTCTAATGCGTAATCCAGACGCGATGCGTAGCTTACTTCGATAAAAATCCAAACATAATAAGAATCATCAATATGAAAATACTTGTTGTTGAAGATGATCCTCGTTTAGGCGAGCAAATCATCGAAACATTAGAAAGTACCGGCTGGGTACCAGAATTGTCCCAAGATGGCATAGACGCTCTGTATCGCGCGACTTCGGAAGAATGGGACGCCATTGTTCTCGACCTCGGCTTGCCAAAACTGGATGGTCTTACCGTCCTAAAAGGCATCAGAGATGAAAACATTAATACTCCTGTCGTGATTCTAAGCGCTCGCGACACCCTAACGCAGCGAGTTGAAGGCTTAAACGCAGGTGCAGACGATTACCTAACTAAACCATTTGAAATGGTTGAGCTTATCGCTCGTATTCGTGCACAGCTTCGAAGAGCCTCTGGTAATGCCTCTCCTGTGATGCAAATTGGCGACTTGAGCTTGGATACACGCACTTCTAAAGTCATGTGGCAAGGGCAAGCGGTAAGCTTGACGGCGCTAGAGTATAAAGTGGTCGCTTACTTTATGCATAACCCGGAAAAAGTGATTTCTCGAACCGAACTCGTCGAGCACATTTACAAACAAGACTTTGATCGTGACTCCAACACAATCGAAGTTTTTATCGGCCGAATTCGCAAAAAAATCGCACCAAAGATCATCAAAACTGTCCGAGGGTTGGGATACCAATTAAATGCCGAATAGAAACAGGCTACCGTTGAACGCAATAAAACGACTGAGTATCAAAAGTCGCCTCGTTTTAGCGGCGATCGTTTGGTTAACGGCAATGATCCTCGCCGCTGGTGTGACGATACCGACGCAGGTCTACAACTATATGGTTGATGACACTCGCTCACAGCTCAGCATTTTTATGGATGAAGTCGCAGCACAGTTAGAAGTCGATAACACCGGGCATCTTTCACTCGCAGCTCAGCTATCAGACCCTCGATTTAATCGACCTTACAGTGGTTTGTATTGGAGTGCCTCTACAGAGGCAAGCCTCGAACGTTCTCGTTCGTTGTGGGACAAAAAAATCGAATACAAAGGTTTGGATAAAGATGCGTATGGAGCAAGAGGCGAAAAACTAATTACGCTAGAAAAAGCACTGTATCTTCCTGATTACGATGGTCCTATTCACATTGTTATTGGTATTGACGAAGAGCCCATTAAAAATACCCTTCAGACGTTAATCGGCCAACTTTGGCTTATTTTGGGTTTATTATTCGCGGGCGTACTTACCGTCATTTTACTGCAAATTGCTTGGTCATTGAGTCCGCTTACAAAGCTACAAAAAGAATTAGCCGAGCTGAAGTCTGGTAATAAAAAGAGTCTAGAAGAAACCTACCCAAAAGAGATTTCTCCTCTAATCTTCGACCTCAATGCTCTGCTGTTCCATTACCAAGAATTACTAGAGAGGGCTCGCAATCATGCAGGTAACCTATCTCATGCACTTAAAACGCCACTTTCTGTTCTAAAAAATGAAGTTCAGACGTTAGAACCTGAGGCACAATCCCGTCTCCGAGCTCCAATCAATCAAATACAAGACCATATCGATTACCATTTGGGTCGTGCCCGTATGGCCGGATCGATGAACATATTATCAGTGAAGTCGAACCCAGCAGATCGTGTGGATGCTATCTCAATGGCGTTTGATAAAGTGTATGCGAGCCGAAGCATTACCTTAATTAATGAACTTGATTCAGAGCTGAATGTAGCAGTAGAGCAGACCGATCTCGATGAAATGCTAGGTAACTTGCTAGAAAATGGCTATAAGTGGGCCAACAGCAT
This sequence comes from Vibrio sp. Vb1574, assembly GCF_033338675.1. Classification (NCBI taxonomy): domain Bacteria; kingdom Pseudomonadati; phylum Pseudomonadota; class Gammaproteobacteria; order Vibrionales; family Vibrionaceae; genus Vibrio; species Vibrio sp. Vb1574. Next base: position 151,107 of record NZ_JAWOTC010000005.1, on the reverse strand, counting down.
GATTCGTGTGCACTCCTCTCAGGATAAGGAAAATATACACATCATTATTGAAGATGATGGGCCAGGCATCCCTAAAGAGAAACTGAGTCAAGTAATCAAGAGAGGAGTTAGATTGGATGAAACAACCCCTGGCTCAGGTCTTGGTCTAAACATAGTCAGTGAAATGGCACACAGTTACCGAGGTCAATTAACATTGGATACAAGCGCTTTAGGTGGATTAAAAGCATCTTTAGTCTTACATCTCAGCCGAACATAAAGCATATAACACATAAACTTTGTTCTTCGGACCATGATTAGTAAACCGATGAAAATGAAGTCGATGTGAACAAAATCCAAGCAGAGCGTTAAAAGGGATAACCTTCCACCCCGCTAAATCATACCTTTTTGTTGATTTGGATACGATTTGGGTTGCCCATTTATAAGTGGAATGATAGTATCCGCGCTCGCTTGAACAGTTCCTGTTTCAAGCTTTACCACGAACAACAAGGTCGCATTGTTGATTGTGAACATTTGATTTTTACTAATTTGAGAGTAAATACTATGAAATTCGAAGCAGTAGTACGTACTGAACTAGGTAAAGGTGCGAGCCGCCGCCTACGTCACGCTGGCAAATTCCCTGCAGTTGTATACGGCGGTGAAGAAGCAGCAGTAGCTATCGTTCTTAACCACGACGACATCGTAAACCAAATGGACAAGCCTGAATTCTACGAAGGCATCGTTCTAGTTATCGATGGCAAAGAAGTTAAAGTTAAGCCACAAGACGTTCAACGTCACGCGTTCAAGCCAAAAGTTGAACACATGGACTTCATCCGCATCTAATTCCCTACCAAGGAATTAATCGGATTAAATCCAAACCTTTTGCATAAAAGATAATCGGACTTACCAACCGAGACATCTAAAAATTTCAAAACCCCGGAGTCTTACCACCTCCGGGGTTTTACTATATTTGGCATATAACATTTGATTTATGAACGGGCAATATACTTCACTAAAGTGAGATCGGTCAGCGTCATACTCTCAATCACTTCCGACTCTTCCTCTCCAGTACGCACAAAACCACACTTCTTGTAAAAGTTAAGCCCCTGTTGATTAGTATCCAGTGCTTTCAAACTGATCTGCATAACTGACGTAGAGAGCAAACGTGTCTCTAACTCATCTAACAGTGCACTTCCTGCTCCTTGCCCATAATGTAGCGGCGTAACGTAGCAACATGTCACTAATGCCGTTTTATCTTCGCTGGTGTGGTTAGGTAACTCGTAACTTAAAAAGCCAACAATTTCTCCTTGCCTCTCAACTACGATCAATTGGGCCAGTTGCTCCGTCATCACTCGTGCCCACATCCTTTCTCGACGCTCAATCGTAAACTGCTCTATGTAGCTCTTTGGCATTAATCCTTTATACGCCACCTGCCAAGAATCAACGTGTATCTTGGCGATTTGGGCTGCTTCCTTTTTGAGTGCGTCCCTTACTGTGTATCTCATAAGCATCCTTTATTAGCGTTCACCACTTACAAATTCTTTTAACCCTACCCTTTAAACCAAAGCTCAAAGATAACGGCTACAGTCGCAACGCTTTACATTAATCCATTTCATTTTCATTAATTAAATGATAGTTCACATCATAATATTCGAAGAAGAACGATCCATTATTTACTTTTCATTTTGACTCATTAGGTTGAATCTATTTGTTTAAACACTCGAGTGTCAAATGCGGAATAAGCACGATAAGGTATCGGATGAGGATAAATAAACGATGCCTAAAGCATAAGGTTTCTAAACGATCGCAATTATAGTGAAGAGATAAATACAATTTTTGATAGAGTTTGGCAGAATAAAGCCATGATCAAATGAGTTTAAGCTCTGTGCTGTTCATTATGCATACAAACCGAGCCCCTCATTATTAGAGCGAAAATTTATAACGATTTGTGTCATACCTATTAGGAAAAACATAAACCTGGCAAAATAATCACCAAAATCAGCGTAATACTTCGCAAAAATGCGCATTGATTCACACAAACAACACACATTCAATTAACTACCTCACAAAAAATAGAGCTAGCGATATAAAATAAATACTAAATACCAATTCTGTTTATTTATAGACGTAGTTTGCAGGCTTATTAATTCATTTCTCCGATAGAAGTATAAATAAGAGATAGATCACTAAAGTTTCACATTAATTCCGTATATTTCACGCCGTAACAATAACAAAATCACAAAGAAAGGATCCCTTATGAAGTTTTCCAAATCTCTTTTGGTAGTGGCAGTGGGCGCTGCGCTAGCAGGATGCGGCTCAGACAGCGACAATTCTCCAGTAACCTGCGAGACTGCAGATTCTTGTACTAAGTTCACCGTTCTCCACACTAACGATAACCATGGTCGCTTTTGGCATAACAGCGACGGCGAATACGGCATGGCTGCGCGTCACACTTTAATCGAATCTATCCGCGCAGAAGTCGAAGCAAAAGGCGGTGAAACCATTCTGCTATCTGGCGGTGATATTAATACCGGTGTACCAGAATCAGACATGCAAGATGCGGTTCCAGACTTCGTAGGGATGAACCTACTTGGTTACGATGCAATGGCTGTCGGTAACCACGAATTTGATAACTCACTAGATATTCTCGATATGCAAGCCGAGCTAGCTGACTTCCCTATGCTGGCTGCGAATATCTATAAAAAAGATACAAACGAGCGTTACTTCGACCCTTACAAAGTATTTACTATCAACGGCCTTAAGATCGCTGTTATTGGTCTAACAACGCAAGACACTGCGAAGCTAGTCAATCCAGACAACGTATCAAACATCCACTTCGAAGACCCTCAAGTAGAAATCAAAAAGGTACTGAAGGAAATCGAAGAGAACGAAAAGGTAGACCTAGTATTTGCAACGACGCACATGGGTCACTACGAAGATGGTAAAAACGGTAGTGAAGCACCAGGTGACGTGAAACTCGCTCGCTCTCTTGAAGAAGGACAGCTAAACGCTATCATCGGTGGTCACTCGCAAAACCCTGTATGTATGGAACCAGGTACCAATGAGTATGCTGATTTCAAACCTGGGGATGATTGTGCCCCAGACCAACAAAAAGGCACTTGGATTATGCAAGCGCATGAGTGGGGTAAATATGTGGGTCGTGCAGACTTCGAATACTACGACGGCAAGCTTCACTTAGCGAACTACGCACTGATTCCTGTAAACCTTCTAGACGAAAACGATGAAGTTATCGGTGAACGAATTCAACAAGATGCAACAGTAAAAGCGTTACTACTGCCATACCAACAACAAGGTCAAGAGTTATTAGATGAGAAGATTTCTAATACGACGGGTAAGTTAGAAGGTGATCGTAACGTAGTTCGCTCTCAACAAACTAACCTAGGTCACCTACTCGGCGAGGCATACCGTACTTACAAAACGGTAAATGCTGACTTTGGTGTGATGAACTCTGGCGGCGTGCGTGATTCAATCCAAGATGGTGATATCACTTACCGTGACGTACTAACGGTTCAGCCATTTGGTAACTTCGTGACTAAAGCAACTATGACAGGTAAAGAAGTTAAAGAATACCTAGACGTGGTTGCGACGAAATCTGCAGGGTCTGGTGCTTACGCTCAACTAGATAACATCACTTTAGATGTAAACTGTGATGCTGGCTCAGTAACCATTACCGATATTAACAATAAAGGCTTCGATCTAAACGAAACGTACACATTCTCTGTAATCAGCTTCAGTGCTGCTGGTGGCGATAACTATCCAATCATCGATGTTCAATCTACACAGCTAACCGATGCATACGTTTTGCGCGAGTTCTTCGTAAACAACCCACAAATCTCTGCGGATAACTACAACAAGAACTTAGAGAACGTCAAGTACTTCAGTAATGGCCAACCAGTAAAAGGTTGTCCTGCAACTGGTAGCTAATACTCAACACCTTACCCCTGGCGCTAAGAGCTTTTACAAGCAATTTCGTCAGGGCTTTCCTTAAAACCGAAGCTTTGTGCTTCGGTTTTTTATTTTCGATAAATTACTGAAAACTCTCCACCTTCACAATATGTTCAAAAATTGTTCATTTGTGTTATTGACGCCCCTGTGTTGGGCTTCTATGTTTGATAAGGTCTTTTAAATATGCAGGTTCATCGGCTAAATTTCGCGAAACATTTTCAATCGCACAGTCAATGATTCTGAGAAAGATGTGAATGGCGTTACAAACACTGCTCTCAAACAATTTGTCTTTGGACTTCAAACGATGGTGATGTGCCTCCACGCGCACACTAATGAGCAGCGATCTGGACGTCAATGTGTTCAAACTGCTGCCATCGAGTTCTGGAGGTCAAAAATGAAACGAGCCAGCAATAGCTACAGACTCCAAATGATCAAAGAAGTAGTTACCCGTAGAGAGCGTGAAGCTTGTACGGATCCTATGGCGAGATACATTCATCAACTCATGGATGAACGCCCAACAAGTAAATTAAATGTTGAATTCAATCATCGATTTTCAGGAAATCACTTCGACGAACAAGCGGGAGGCTGGGTTAGCGACCGTTGGTCGATGAAATAACGCCAATTACCGCTTTATAGGGAAAATGGATAGGAGATTCCCGGTTCTTAAAGGACACCTTGCCGGACCGGGAATATGTAAAAGCCTAATCAGAACCGAAAGCGAAGGCGTAACCCACAGACTGAACAAGAGTTCTAGAATAAGTCTTGTTGAGGCGATGACTCATCTTGAAGCTGTTCTGGCTTCGTCTTCCCTGCCAACATCTTTCTTCTGTACCTTTGACGACACAACTTAATAACGTGCAACTGCTGAGCGGGGGTTAAGTTAAGCCAATTAAACCTTTCCTCTCTCTTTCTCATACACCCCTTGCAATACCCTTTTTCATCGGAGGTACATACTCCAACACAAGGGCTTGGGACAGTAAAAAACTCCAGTTGCTCCATACTAAAACCGCTCTTTCCATATTAGGGCGTATTGGCCTAGTTTAAATAATGAGAAGATTAGTCAGCAACAAAACTTGCTATATACTTCGTTATGTCAAAAACATACGAAACCATAACCTTATGCTGACAAAAACAGTGTTTTATTACTTATACTTACCGCGTTTATAAAAACGGAGTCTATAAAATGAAGCTTAGCCTAAAAACGTTAGTTACAGCAATCTCTCTCCCTGTTCTTATGACTGCTTGTGCTAGCAACGGTGATGATGTGAAAGAAATAACGGCTCAAGATTTGCAGCACCACAACTGGGAACTTGTTCAAGTTGATGGCAAAAATATCGTTCTAGACGAACACCAAAAAGCGGCTCGCCTAGAAATCGGTGAAAATCTAACCGCAAACGGCAACGCAGGTTGTAACAACTTCTTCGGTCAAGCCGAGCTGAAAAACAACCAACTACGCATCGAAAAAATGGGCATGACCATGAAGATGTGTATGGAAGATCAAATGAAGATCGAAAACGCAATGACACAAACACTATCTAACTGGAGCGATATCACGCTAACTAAAGATGGTCTTGTTCTGAAAAGTGCCGATCACGAATTGACGTTTACACTACGTGACTGGGTAAACTAATCCCAACTAAGTAAACCAGATAGTATCTTAAAGCAGCCAAACGGCTGCTTTTTTTATATCGATGAATCGTTAGTCATGCATGCTAAAGTCATTTAAATGGCCAACTTTCTTTCTCTTTTCGCCCTCAATTCCATGCTTTAGACATCAATTTTGCTCTGTAAAACAACCTATTCATATCTCTGGGGACAATAATTTTCAATTACTTGAAAGAATATCCTCAAACAAACGGTCCGCTCCTAAAATGACACCAAATTTGTCCTTTATTCGTTTTGCTTCACATTGAGAGTAATTCTTTGAATCAATGAGTGATTCCGTTTGGGATTGGCATTGATAATAGAGAGAGATGAATTACTATCCTTGTAACAGAGCGGAACGACTTGCGAAAACGTCAATAGAAACGAAAGCAAGAACCAAAAGACATAACACGGAATAGATATGAAAAAGCTACTCAGCAGCATTGGCATTTTAGCCACGACTTTTGCGACACCTTCTTTTGCCGATTCATCAGTGAATAGCGAATGGCAAAAAATCGAACAGCAAGCCGACGGGCAATCCGTCTACTTTCATGCTTGGGGCGGGAGCCAAGAAATTAATCGCTACATACAGTGGGCGAGTAGAGAGCTAAAATCACGTTATAACGTGACGCTAAACCACGTTAAAGTAACTGATATTTCTGAGACCACTACTCGACTTATCGCAGAAAAAGCGGCAGGCAAAAACAGCGGTGGTAGTGTTGATATGGTTTGGATCAATGGCGAAAACTTCAAATCAATGAAGGATAACCAATTGCTATTTGGTCCTTTTGTCGAAGGTTTGCCAAGCTGGCAATATGTGGATAAATCTCTACCAATTGATGTGGACTTCTCCGAGCCAACAGAAGGTCTAGAAGCACCTTGGGGAGTAGGACAATTAGTGTTTATCCATGACGAGCAAACCCTCCATAACCCTCCAAAATCATTCTCAGAAATGCTGAGCTATGCAAAAGCGTTCCCGAATCGCCTGACTTACCCTCGACCACCAGAGTTTCATGGCACAAGCTTTATCAAAGCATTACTCATTGAACTGTCTAACAACGCCCCTGAGCTGCAACAACCAATTACCGATGACACGTTTGAACAAGTCACTCAACCGCTGTGGTCTTATCTAGATGAGTTCCATAAAGTCGCTTGGCGCGGTGGTAAGCAGTTTCCAGGCGGTACAGCAGAAACCCTTCAGCTACTAGATGATGGTCAGACTGACCTGGCGATTACCTTTAACCCGAACGCGGTTTTCTCTGCGCAGTCGAGCGGTAATCTTGCAGAGAGCACCAAAGCGTACGCAATGGACGCAGGAGCACTCTCAAATATCCACTTTTTAGCGATTCCTTGGAACGCAAATGCCAGTGCTGGTGCACAAGTTGCGATAAACTTTTTATTGAGCCCTGAAGCACAGTCTCGCAAAGGTAACCTAAACATCTGGGGCGACCCTTCGGTACTAAGCAACCAATACCTAACTGGTTCGGCCAAAAACACTCAACAATTCAAATCCATCGCTGAGCCACATCCAAGTTGGCAAGCGGCGTTGGAAAAAGAATGGTTGAAACGCTACGGGAATTAGTAAGAATCCATGTTAAGAGCGCTGTATTTAGTCATTATCGCAGTTTGTATTTTGCCTACCATTCCGGGACTACTTGGAGTGGTGGTCTCTGCGCTCGGTTATGTACCTCCTATCGGTCTACACCACTTTTCTTTTGATGGCTTCAATGCCGTCTTTGATTGGGAAGGTGTTTGGACATCCATCGGGCTTACTTTCTACTCCGCCATTTTCAGTAGCTACTTGGCTTGCTTCATCACGTTTGCCATTCTACAGGCGTCTTGGGGCAGCAAGTTTTGGCGAAAAATTGAAGTTAGCCTTTCCCCACTTCTCGCGATGCCGCACGTCGCGTTTGCAATTGGCTTTGCGTTCTTGTTTGCCCCAACTGGTATGGGCGTTCGTGTTCTCAACCAACTGTTTGGTTACGACCCGAATGCACAAACGGTGAATGACTTAGCATTGTTGATTAAAGACCCACATGCACTCGGTTTGGTCATCATGCTTGCGATTAAAGAAGTGCCGTTTTTATTGTTGATGAGTATTCCGATCCTTCAGCAATTGAAAGTCGATAAGGTTGAAAAAGTCAGTCACTCGATGGGCTATAGTTCGGCGCAAGCGTGGTGGAAATGCGTATTTCCGCAATGGTTAGCAAAACTTCGTTTCCCAATGCTGGCGGTATTGGCTTACAGTTTGTCCGTTGTCGATGTCGCCCTGATTATTGGCCCTACCAACCCGCCGACGTTTGCGGTTTTGGTATGGCAATGGTTTAACGATCCAGATTTATCGCTCCTACCAAGAGCGGCCGCTGGCGCAGTAATACTGTTTGTGATGGCTAGTCTTTTGATTGGTTTCGCTCGATTGGTGGAATGGTTAACGACCAAAGGCTTCAAACGCTGGCAGTACTCTGGTCGAAACGGGTTTCGTTTACCCGGTAAAACCCTATTTTCACTGATTGCGCTACTTGCACTTCTAATGATTCCACTCATGGTGCTGTGGAGCTTTGCTCAACGTTGGCGCTTTCCAGATTTGCTCCCAAGCCGTTACAGCCTGCGTTTTTGGGAATACGAATGGCACAGTATTCTAGGGACTCTAGAGCAAAGTATGTCAATCGCCCTGATCAGCGCGACTATCGCGCTAGTTCTTGCTTTAATAGCACATGAGTATCGCCTTCGTTATCGCTGGCAGATACCCGGTTACATCATCGCCATCCCGATGCTGATTCCTCAATTATCGGTGCTATTCGGTATGCAAGTGGTAACACTGTACTTAAACAGTAACGCGTATTTCTTTTGGGTATGCTGGGCGCATGTGTTCTTCGCATTCCCATTTATTTACCTCTCGCTAGACGGGCCGTGGCGCAGCTTCGATAACAGCTTAACTCGCGTCGCACTCAGCTTGGGTAAAACACCGATGCAAGCTTGGTTAAAAGTGAAACTGCCAATCCTCCTACCTGCGATTGCATTCGCGTGGGCTGTCGGTATTAGTGTCAGCCTAGCGCAATACCTACCTACATTAGTGCTAGGGGCTGGGCGCATTAGCACCATCACAACCGAAGCCGTTGCACTATCCAGTGGTTTTGACCGACGTGTCACCGCTATTTACGCCATTTGGCAAGCTCTGCTGCCATTCATGTTCTTCTCTTTTGCGATACTGCTTAGCCACTTGCACAGGACGTATCGCCGCTTGTCTATAAAAGGTTTACTACTGAATGAGTCTTTGTCTCGAAAACCTCGCCATCCGTAAAACCAATGGCGACGCGCTTTTCTCGGCGTTTAATATGACCGTAGAAAAAGGTGAAATCGTTACCCTGATGGGGCCTAGCGGTTGTGGTAAATCCACTTTGTTGGATGCCATTGCCGGGCACCTATCCGCCGAGTTCAATTACTCTGGAGCCATTACGCTTGATAACGAAAAGTTGGATGCCCTCCCTGCCCATAAGCGTCAGGTCGGTATTCTGTTCCAAGAAGATTTGCTCTTCCCTCATTTAACGGTGTGGGAGAACCTTGCCTTCGCGCTACCAAACTCAATCAAAGGTGAAGAGCGTAAAGCTCACGCCATGCAAGCACTGAAGAACATTTCATTGACCAAGCTAGCAGAGTCCTTTCCTGACCAAATCTCGGGAGGGCAACGCGCCCGTATCTCATTGACTCGTATGCTGCTAGCAAAGCCGAAAGTTGCGCTACTTGATGAGCCCTATAGCAAGTTGGATAAAGACCTGCGCGTACAATTTCGCAATTGGGTGGTCGAACAATTGCAGCAAGCGAACATCCCTACTTTGATGGTAACGCACGATGAAGACGATATTCCTGATGGCAGCCGCTGCATAAACTGGCCGTGGGAGACAAATCATGCTTGATAGCCTGAGTATAAAGCTCATCCGCAAACCGCTGGCACTCAGTGCGACATATATCGATAAATGTGGTATCACTGCAAATCAGACGACAGTATTTGGTTTTGTGCTTGGCTGTTTTGCCCTGCCTGCTTTGATCGCCGAACAGTACTTGTTGGCGTTGCTGTTTATTTTGCTGAACAGAATCTGTGATGGGTTAGACGGAGCACTGGCAAGGATTCAGGGCATTACCGATGCGGGTGGTTTTCTTGATATCAGCTTAGATTTTTTGTTCTATTCGTTGATTCCTTTTGGCTTTGTGCTTGCCAACCCAGAGCACAATGCCGTTGCAGGCGCATTTTTGATTTTTTCCTTCATCGGCACTGGTAGTAGCTTTTTGGCTTTTGCCATCATGGCAGGAAAACAAGGCATCGATAATCCGGTATATAAAAACAAATCGCTTTACTACATGAGCGGCTTAACCGAAGGTACAGAAACCATTGGCTGCTTGATTTTATTTTGTTTGCTACCGCAACACTTTGCCGTCATCGCGTATATCTTTGGCGCGGCATGCTGGTTTACTACTTTTACACGTATTTATTCAGGGTTTCATACGCTTAACGATCATTAATACTGCTTAGACAATCGCGTTTCCTTAAGGGACAGGCCGCTAAGCCACTGTTTTATAAAGCACCAAAACGCAGGTTAAATTGGGGTATATACTCTTTGAATGAAGAAACCATTCGGAGGCTATATGAAAAAACAGATCAATTTAGGCATGTTGCTCACCATTACTTGTGCGCTCGTGCTTGGCGGCTGTAGCTCACCTAACCCGTACGGAGATGCATACGGCTCATCCGACACTCGCAAAGTTCAGCAGGTTTACTACGGCACAGTAGAAAAAGTAGAACCCGTAACCATTGATGCCTCTACCCAATCCAATGCCATTGGCACCATCGCTGGTGCTGCCGTGGGCGGGATCTTAGGCTCAAAAGTTGGGGGCGGTTCTGGCTCGGATATCGCTGCCATTGGTGGTGGTCTATTGGGTGGCTATGCAGGCAGCAAAGCGGCTGAAGCAACCGCGAAAAGAAATGGCGTGAATCTGACCATTCGTTTAGAGGACGGAAAGATTATCTCTATTGTTCAAGAAGCAAATCCAAACATGATTTTCCAACCAGGCCAAGCGGTCCAAATCAATGTTTCTGGTAATGACGCCAGAGTCGTTCCTCGTTAATTCGGACGAACCAAACCTTTGGCCTGCTTTGATTCAAACACCTAACCCGCGCAAGCTTACATCACTGGCTTGTTAACTTGCGCGTTTCTTTTCGTATCAAACTTGATCGTCGTCAATGGAACATCAATCTCCCACACCTTTCGATGTTCAAATGACATCAAGTTGCTAGCATGAGCCCATTCCAGATAACTTTGGGCTTGTTATGACTCCGACTGTTGACCACGTACTCCTTAATATTGCGCTAAACCTCAGCTCAAATCGCTCTCACGAGCAGCAATATCAAAATCTCATTGATGGGGTCGCGCAAGTATTCCCATGTGATGCGAGCTGCCTGTTTATCTTCGATGAGGATGGGTTTCTAACTCCTGTCGCGGTAAAAGGCTTATCCAGCTCGGTCTTAGGTCGTCGCTATTTCCCCAAGGCGCACCCTCGCTTAGATGCCATTATTCATAGCCGTGAACCGGTGCGTTTCGATGCCGATTGTTCACTGCCGGATCCTTTCGACGGCACACTATTAACTGAAGACCAATGCATTGATGTTCACGATTGCATGGGCTTTAGCTTGTATGTCGAAGGCCAACTTGTTGGCGCACTAACGATGGATGCACTAACAGTGGGCGCGTTTGATGGCATCGATCCTGTCGCTATCGAAACCTTTGCGGCTTTGACCGCTGCGACATTGCGTAACATAGCTCAATTAAAAGCGCTCAAAGCGCAAAACCAGAAGCAAAAAAGCGTCACTCAAACCCTTATCCAGCAAGCCCGTTCTCAACATGGTGAAATGGTGGGTTTGAGTCCGCAGATCAACCAGTTACGAAACAACATTGCGACTGTTGCTCAATCAGATTACGCGGTACTTATCACAGGAGAGACCGGTACTGGTAAAGAACTGGTCGCGCACTCGGTACACGCGCAATCTCATCGTAGCGATAAGCCGATGATTTACGTCAACTGTGCGGCCCTGCCTGAAGGTCTGGCTGAGAGTGAACTGTTTGGCCATGTCAAAGGCGCATTTACAGGTGCTAATAGCCACCGTGCCGGTAAGTTTGAACTGGCAGACGGTGGAACGATTTTCCTTGATGAAGTGGGCGAACTGCCTTTGATTTTGCAAGCAAAATTGCTGCGCGTAATTCAGCAAGGCGAGCTGCAACGTGTGGGTAGCGATCAGCATTTGATGGTCAATGTGCGCATCATCGCCGCGACCAATCGACAATTAGAAAAAGAGGTCGAAGCTGGCACATTTCGAGCAGACCTATTCCACCGTTTAAATGTATTCCCAATCCAAGTCCCCCCACTTCGTGCCCGTGACGGGGATATTCCCGTTTTAGCAGGATATCTGTTAGAAAAGGTACGCCAACAATTTAATGCGCCCAATCTGCACGTTCACCCTAAAGTGTTGACTCAACTGGAGTCTTTACCTTGGTACGGAAACGTACGCGAGCTCGAACACACTTTAACTCGCGCGGCTTTACACGCTATTCAACAAGGTGCAAGCACGATCATGCTTAACCATTTTGACACCTCACTGGCTCTCGATGATGTAAAAAACACATCGCATTATCTGCCTAAAGAAAGCCAACCAATGCGAGAGCTAATAGAAAGCTATCAACGTGATTTAATTGAACATGCTTTGAGCCAAACTGGTGGCGTTTGGGCAAAAGCAGCGGAGTTTTTACAAATGGATCGCGGGAACTTATATCGGATGGGTAAAAAGCTCGGGATCAATAAATAACCAACCACAAGAAGCCGATGTAATTAAGACATCAAGCCCGTTGTCTTAATTACATCAACCACTCTCCTAAATCTGATAAAATTCAATACAAATCAACAAGATAAAAACTGGCACACATTCTGCTCTCTAGTGGTCAACATCACGACTATTAAAACAATCACTGGAGAACCCAATATGTTCTGTATTCAATGTGAACAGACAATTCAAACCCCTGCTGTTAAAGGTTGTTCTTTTGCACAAGGTATGTGTGGTAAAACTTCTGAAGTATCTGACCTTCAAGATGTGTTGGTTTACACACTGCAAGGGGTTTCTTTTTGGGCATCAAAAGCACTTGAATTCAACATCATTAACGATGAAATCAACCAATGGGCACCAAAGGCATTTTTCTCTACATTGACGAACGTAAACTTTGACCCTGAACGTGTCCTAGAGCTAACTTCTCAAGCGGCAACGTACAAAGCATTGCTAAAAGAGCAAGTAATGTCTGCTGCAACACTCGCCGATACCGAAGTTGCTGACATCCCTGTTGTTGCTCACTTTGAGCTACCAAATAGCGCAGAAGCAATCTTAGCTTTTGCTCCTCAAGTCGCGGTTAACCGTGGTAAGGACCAAGTACATGAAGATGTTATTGGCCTACGCCTACTTTGCCTATACGGCCTTAAGGGTGCCGCAGCATACATGGAGCACGCACGTGTTCTTGAGCAAACCAACAACGATATCTATGCCGAATACCATGAAATCATGGCGTGGTTGGGCACAGACCCTGAAGATCTTGGCGAACTACTTGATTGCTCAATGCGCATCGGCCTGATGAACTACAAAGTGATGGAAATGCTCGACCAAGGTGAAACAACGACCTTCGGCCATCCAGAACCAACCACGGTGAACGTCAAGCCAGTAAAAGGCAAATGTATTCTTGTTTCTGGCCATGATTTGCATGACCTAGAAAAAATCCTGCAACAGACCGAAGGCAAGGGCATTAACGTTTATACCAACGGTGAAATGCTGCCTGCACACGGCTACCCTGAGCTGAAGAAATATCCTCATCTTGTCGGCAACTACGGCAGCGCATGGCAAAACCAACAGAAAGAATTCGCAAACTTCCCTGGTGCAATCGTAATGACGTCAAACTGCTTGTTGAATCCAAATGTGGGTCAATACGCAGACCGTTTATTCACTCGTAGTATTGTTGGCTGGCCTGGTGTGGCTCACATCGAAGGCGATGATTTTAGCCAAGTGATTGAATGTGCTCTAGCGCAAGACGGTTTCCAACACGATGAAATCGAACACCACATCACGGTTGGTTTTGGTCGCAATGCACTGATGAACGCCGCCCCTACGGTTATCGACCAAGTGAAGCAAGGCAACATCAAACACTTCTTCCTAGTCGGCGGTTGTGATGGTGATAAAGCGGAACGCAGCTACTACACCGATTTTACGGCTGAAGCGCCAGAAGACACGCTAATCCTGACCTTGGCGTGTGGTAAGTTCCGCTTCAACAAGAATACGTTCGGAGATATCAACGGCATCCCTCGCCTATTGGATGTGGGCCAATGTAACGATGCTTACTCTGCAATCCAGCTTGCACTTGCACTGGCGAAAGAGTTTGACTGTGATATCAATGAACTACCACTCACGCTTGTGCTTTCTTGGTTCGAGCAAAAAGCGATCGTTATCTTGCTAACGCTATTTGCATTGGGCGTGAAAGGCATTTACACAGGCCCTACTGCACCGGCATTCCTAACGCCAAACCTAATCGCCATCATCCAAGAGAAGTTCGATATGCGCAGTATTGGCAATGTTCAGGATGATCTAAAAGCCATCCTAGCAGCTTAATAAACTTGCTTGTTCGCGCCTCCTTACGTGGAGGCGCTATCTATTTCGAACTAAAAATAGCCACAACCAAAGAGATTGTTATGTTTTTTGAATGGCAAGGTAACCAACCCGTCACACTCCGTTGCATCGACAAATACTTCGAAACACACGACACCGTCAGCATCAAATTGGCCGAACTAACCGAATCACTTCTGTTTCAGTTTAAGCCAGGCCAGTTTATTAACTTAGGCGTCGAAATTGATGGAAAAATGGAGTTTCGTGCCTATTCAATCAGCTCTATCAATGAAGACGATCACCTTCAACTCACCATCAAACGAGTATCTGGCGGTAAAGTATCGAACTACATCGTTGACTCGCTGCTGCTCGGTGATACCGTTCAAGCATTACCACCAGCGGGCGAGTTTAACTGCATTGACCACCCACCCGTTTTACGTAATGGCGAAACAAAAGCCTTGCTTATCAGTGCAGGTTGCGGCGTCACGCCCGTATTTTCGATGGCAAAACACTGGCTGAATAATCAAGATGAAGACGACAACGATGTGGACATCGCATTTCTTCATATCGCACGCAGCCCAGAAGAGACGATTTACTACGATCAGCTAGAAACGTTCGACGCTGTGTATCCCAACTTCCATTTAAAGCTGTTGCTGAAAAACCGCGAAGGAACGTCACACCCACAAGGTCGTTTGAATGCCGACTGGCTTAAAGAGCTTGTTCCTGATTTCAAGCAACGCACCGTTTACCTGTGTGGTCCAAGCCAGTTTATGCAAGATGTTCACGGCTATTTGAATGACCTTGGTTTTGACATGACGAACTTCTACCAAGAGAGTTTTACGCCTGCGACTGGCGCAGAAACATCGGTCTCCGATGAGACGGTTAACGTTTCTGTTCCTGATTTTGCTCAAAGCATCGATGCGCAAAAAGGTCAGGTACTGGCCGATGTGCTCGAAGGCGCAGGTTTACCATTAATCGTCGCTTGTCGAAGCGGGATTTGTGGCTCGTGTAAATGCAAGGTTCGTAAAGGCAACGTCTCTTCCACCAGCCTAGAAACATTGACGCCAGAAGAAATTGAACAAGGCTATGTGCTCGCCTGCTCATCAACCATCGAAGCGGATCTTGAAGTGCAGATCGGTTAATGCTGCTGGTATCAATCTTTTATTGTTTCCCGTCATTCCGGCGAGCCTAGGCGAGATCAGGAACCTAATATCAGCGTGTTAAGAATAACTCATTCTGATAATAGACTCTGAATCACACTCGCGTCTCGCTATTCAGATTGACGGGGTATCGCGGAAATGCCAGCCGTACTCAAACGGCTGGTATTATAGATAGGTACAACTTTCGTTTCGTCGTCATTGCTTCTCGCTAAACAGCAACACTTTCAATGCTGCTTCGCTGTCTACGTCCATAAACTCTGGTGGGTTATCCAGACGCTCACGGAATGTCAACTCTGGCGCTTCTTCTTTCATGCTTTCAATCAAGAAGTCGCTTGTCACAGATGGCGAGTTCACACATGCCATCACTTGACCGCCGTCTGCCAACAAATCCGGCAATCGACGTAGAATCTTTTTGTAATCTTTCGTCAGCGCAAAGCTGCCTTTCTGGAATGAAGGCGGATCGATGATAATCAAGTCATACTGACCAGATTTTTTAATCTTACCCCACGATTTAAAGATATCGTGCCCCATAAAGCTTACCTGGTTGATGTTATGACCATTTAGCTTGTGGTTCTCACGACCTTTAGACAGCGACGCTTTTGCCATGTCGACGTTAACCACTTTATCTGCGCCACCCGCAATGGCAGCGACAGAAAAGCCACACGTGTAAGCAAACAAGTTGAGCACGTTTTTTTGCTTCGCATTTTCGCGAACCCAATCACGACCGTAGCGCATGTCCAAAAACAGACCGAAGTTTTGATTGCGGCCAATATCCAATTGGTATTTCAAACCGCTTTCTTCAACGACAGGGCGAGCGTCTAATTCACCGACAAGCACTTCTGAAGGCGCACCATCGGCATAACGGTGCTGAAGAACCATAGTGCGACCTTGCTTGTCTGCCCACAGTGGTGATTGTGCCAACGCATTGAGGCTGCTTTTCAGCTCAGCGAGAAACGCGTCGTCGACTTCTTTAAACAAGTTGATGATCAACTGACCTTGTAACCAATCACAGGTGATTTGCTCTAGGCCCTCAAAACGACGGCCACGACCATGAAACAGTCGACGAATTTCGTTAGGAGCTTGCGCGAGCTCGGTTTCTAGATGCTGAAAGAACAGCGGAAGTTGTGATGCTTGCATCGAGTTCTCTTATTAGTTTTCTTTGTGACGGTTATTTGATCGTAGGCCAGTTCAGTTCCCAAGGGGAAAGCCAAGTATCCAAACCCTGAGAGACGATTTCACTGTGCCATTTGTTACCCAGCACTTGGTATTCTCGTGGATCGCAAACAAAGCGATATTGCTCATCTCGGTATTGGAAGCAAAGTGAAAATGCATGCAGGTAACCGCGATCAGCCTCATTGCCTGCATTGTAAATCGGGTCGCCAACAATACCTGAGCCAACCGATTTTAATGCCACGCGGATTTGATGCGTTTTACCAGTGTGTGGCTTACATAAAAATAGGCGCTCTCCGGACTCTGCCGCAAGAGAGAAAAACTGGGTGACGGCTGGGTTATTTTTGCTGTTGACCAGCTTCCATGATGAACGGCGCGAACGCTCCATATCACCAACGACCAAACCTTGTTTCTTTTTCGGCTTTTTAGAGCCAATCGCCAGATAGAACTTTTCCACTTGGCGGTCAGCAAAAGCTTGCGATAATGCACTGGCCGCTTTGGCGTTGCGTCCGAGGAGCAGAATACCCGATGTCATTTTATCCAAGCGATGGATAAGATAGAGCTGCTGATCACCACTCTGCTTAGCCACTTCTTGCAGCAGCATTGTGTCGCCATCGTCTTTATGAACAGAGACGTTGGGATGCTTATTGATGATCAGAAAATCGGGATGGGTATGTAGAATATCGAACATAAAAAACTGGCTCCACGTTTGGAGCCAGCAGTATACATAAGTTACCGGACAAAGCTATCGAGGCTTGCCCCCAAGGTCTTTGCTAAAGCTTCTTCGAGAAAATGCCAGCAAGACCAATGATTGCGATACCCAGCAGCATGATTTCACCTTTGCCACTATCAAAGCCAGACTTAATCCCCATGAAGGCAACAATAGCAATCGCAACAGGAATCAGGTATTTAACTAGGTTGTACCACAATCCAAATAACGGGAAGGATACTTCGCCGTCATTAGTGATCTCTTTTTCTAGCTCAGCACGGCTTAGGCGCCATCCAGCAAAGATACAAACCAACATACCACCAACCGCTAGGAAGATTTTGTCCGTTAGCAAGTCGAAGATATCAAAGGCACCTGTACCAAACAGCGTTGGCCCCATTCCACCTAACGATAGTGACGCAAAAATACATAATGCCGCCATAACTGCACTTGCAGACAGAACCGCGTTAGAGCGCTTCATGCCTTTCTCATCGATTAGGTAAGACACGACAACTTCCAATAGTGATACTGAAGAAGTTAATGCCGCCACCGTCAAGCCGATGAAAAATAGCAACGCGAATAGCAACCCAATCACACCGCCCATTTCAGCAAATAGTTGAGGAACGACAACGAATACAAGACCAGGGCCTGCCGCAGGCTCCATGCCAAAGGCAAACATAGCTGGGAACATAGCAACACCAGCAAGAATCGCTACACCTGTATCCATCGCAGTAACCATACCGGTTGTTTGAACTAGGTTCTCTTTCTTCTTCAGGTAAGAACCGTACGTCATCATACAACCCATACCTAAGCTAAGTGAGAAGAACGCCTGCCCTAGTGCAGCAAGAACCACATTGCTGTCGACTTTAGAAAAGTCCGGCATGAACAAGAACTCAAGGCCAGCCATTGCACCTGGCAGCATCAAGCCTTTAACAGAAACAACGATTAGGATTAAGAACAGAAGCGGCATCAGAACCTTACCGGCTTTCTCAATACCACCCGAAATCCCTTTCATCACGATCATGACGTTAAGGAACAGGTAAACACCCATCCACATTAAAGGTTGAATCGGATCTGAGATGAAACCGCCAAAACTGTCGCCAATTGCTTCTGGCGCGCTGAGTAGACCACCACCCACTTTAAAGATGTAGGCCAATGCCCAACCACCAACCACAGGGTAGAAGCCCATGATCAAAAGACCACTGAAGACTCCCATAACGCCAGTGAACGTCCAGCGTCGGTCAGTTGTTTTGAATGCACCTACGGCAGAAAGACCTGTCTTACGACCAATAGCGAACTCTGTCAGCATCACGCTAAAGCCGATAAAAATTACAAAGATAAGATAGATAGCAACGAATGCACCGCCGCCACTCTCACCTGCTGTGTAAGGGAATTTCCATATATTGCCTAAACCGACAGCGGAACCCGCTGCTGCCATTACGAAGCCTAGTTTAGACCCCCACGTATCACGTGGTGCTGCTGTATTAGTTGTAGCCACGCTTTTTCTCCAAAATTAGTTTGTTGTGTATGCATAGAGATAGGCGTCTAAAAAGTTTATGTAAAAATTATTGTACACTTATAAAATAAGCGTTCGACGCACTATGTCTAGAAAGTAAAGCAGCTCCCCTTTAAAATTGGAACCCCAAAAAAGTACATTTATCGCACAAGTGTCGAGTTACGCAGGTTAAATGCTACTTTTTTGTTCAAAAGTTAAAGAATGACCTTATTTTTCACATTAAAATAACAGAATCAGCTGTTATGAAATTCGTTCCTCATATAAGGTCAATCCCATGTCTAAATGGGAAATCTATTCCCCCAACCCACTTTTATGCTTAATATCCTAGAAGGGCATATTACTCTGAGCGTATATGGACAAGTTTTATCACTTTCTTACTTTAGCTGGCATCGGGCTATATTGGTTACTGGTCGCAGGTGTGACCATTCGTGTCGTTTTAAAGCGCCGTGCAGTGAGCGTGTCTTTAGCTTGGCTAATGATCATTTATATCCTTCCCGTTCTGGGTGTCGCATGTTATTTCCTCTTCGGTGAACTGAACTTAGGCAGAAAGCGAGCCGAACGTGCGAAAGAGATGTTTACACCATTCGAGAAGTGGTTCAGTCAGCTTAACGACTGTAACGCGCACAACCCAGAAACGATGGGGAGGCACATCTACCGAATTGATGAACTTTGTAACAACCGCCTTGGTCTTCCCGCATTGAGCGGTAATACATTGTCGCTGCAACAGTCACCTAATGAGATTTTGCATTCCATTATTGAAGACATCGAAAACGCGCAGAGCAGTATTCGAATGGTATTCTACATTTGGCATCCGGGTGGTTTGGCTGATTCTGTCGCTTCTGCGCTTATTCAAGCGGCTAAACGCGGCGTAGATGTCAAACTATTGCTCGATTCAGCAGGTAGTCCACGTTTTTTCAGAAGTCCTTGGTATCGAATGATGCAGGATGCTGGAATTGAAGTTATTCAAGCGCTAGAAGTGAAGATGTGGCGTATTTTCTTACGTCGTCTTGATCTTCGCCAACATCGCAAGATCATCGTAATTGATGATGAAATTGCTTATACCGGTTCAATGAACCTGGTTGACCCGGCTTACTTCAAGCAAAACAGTGGCGTCGGGCATTGGGTGGACATCATGGTTCGCATTACGGGACCAACGGTAAACGTATTGAGTGCCATCCACTGTTGGGATTGGGAAGTCGAAACTGGCGAACGTCATTTACCAAGACTACCTGAATGCAAGATCGATGAGAGTGAATTCCAACACCCTATTCAGGTTGTGCCTTCTGGCCCAGGTATGCCGGAATATCTGATCTATCAAGTATTAACATTGGCAATAAACCAAGCCAATCGCTCGGTACGAATCACAACACCATATTTCGTGCCCAATGCTGATTTACTCGAAACGTTAAAGATGACAGCACAACGAGGCATTGACGTTGAACTCATTATTCCACATAAAAATGACTCTATGATGGTGCAATGGGCGTCACGCGCTTTTTATAGTGAGCTCTTGAGTGCAGGGGTCAAGATTTATGAGTTTTATGGTGGTTTGCTGCATACAAAATCTGTCGTAATTGACGACCAATTCTGTTTAGTTGGCACCGTAAACATGGATATGCGCAGCTTGTGGCTGAACTTCGAAGTGACCCTCGCCGTTGATGACGAAGAGTTCACCAAGCAAATGTCTTGGTTACAAGATAGCTATATTAAGCAATCTCACACTGTTGTATTGGAAGAATGGGAGAAAAGGAGCCTATTTTCTCGGTTCTTAGAGCGAGTGTTCTATCTCTTCAACCCACTCCTCTAATACCTCAAATACACCGACTAAAAAACCTCCAGCGCTACATGCATCCTGCTGGAGGTTTGTTCTTTTAGCTCCCTATCTACACGATACCTCTCGACATCATTACCTGTTCATCTTGGCTGTTATTGGCTGATAGTCGACTTTTCCCTTGCATAACCTACGTCGTCCATGTTTTAAATATTCAAAACCGCAATATTTAAGACAGGGAACTTTTATGTCAGAGGGAAAAAAAACCAAACTCATTACCGCTGGCCGCGATAAAAAGTGGACAAATGGTGTTGTAAACCCACCCGTTCAACGCGCTTCAACAGTGGTATTCAATACCGTTGCAGAAAAGAACCAAGCCACCACTAATCGTGCAAACAAAACGTTGTTTTATGGTCGCCGAGGCACCAACACGCACTTTGCTTTCCAAGACGCAATGGTTGAGATTGAAGGTGGAGCTGGTTGCGCGCTTTACCCTTGTGGAACGGCAGCAATTTCAAACGCCATCCTCTCTTTCGTTGAAACTGGCGATCACATTCTAATGGTGGACACTTGTTACGAACCAACTCGTGACTTTTGTAACACCATCATGAAGAAGATGGGTATCGAAACCACCTATTATGACCCAATGATCGGTGAAGGTATCCAAGACTTGATTCAGCCGAATACCAAAGTCCTTTTCTTGGAGTCTCCTGGTTCAATAACCATGGAAGTCCAAGATGTACCTACATTAGCACGCATTGCCCATGAGCAAGATATCATCGTGATGCTAGACAATACATGGGGAGCTGGCGTGAACTTCTCTCCTTTCGAGCATGGCGTAGACATTTCCATTCAAGCGGCAACTAAGTATATCGTTGGACATTCAGATGTCATGCTAGGTACTGCTGTGGCTTCTGAAAAGTATTGGGATCAGCTTCGTGAACAAAGCTACCTGATGGGTCAGTGCGTTTCTCCTGACGACGCATACCTAGGTCTTCGAGGTATTCGCACGTTGGATGTTCGCCTAAGACAGCACGCAGAAAGCAGTTTAAAAGTCGCTCAGTGGCTCGCTTCTCGCCCAGAAGTTGATCATGTCCGCCATCCAGCTTTAGAAACAAATCCTGGCCATGAGTTTTTCAAACGAGATTTCACAGGTGGAAACGGCTTGTTTTCATTTGTTCTCAAAACGTCTTATCCAAAAGCGACGACGGCTCTGCTTGATGGTATGAAACACTTCAGTATGGGTTACTCTTGGGGCGGTTATGAAAGCCTCATTCTAGCTAACGAACCTAAGAGCTTTAACAGCCTGAGAACCATAGCTCACCCACACTTTGAAGGTACTTTGGTTCGTATTCATATTGGCTTAGAAGACGTAAATGACTTGATCGCTGATTTAGAGGCTGGTTTTGCGCGTTATAATGCCTTAATGCTTGAAAAAGAAGCCTCCCTATAACAATGATTGAATCGCCCTGCATTGCGGGGCGTTTTTATAAGCCCTTGACTTAATTAGAATTAACTAACATTCACCCGAACCATTAATTAATGTTAATCATTTGTGTTGTTTTTCAATTGAGCAGTCACAGAATGAAATAATGTGCCACAAATAGGCTTTTCAAATTTAGAGTTTCTCTCCTACTTTTTATCATTCATAAGAGGTCATACCACAAGGAGATAGTTTTGAAACTCAAATTTATAGCGCTAATGCTTTTTACCTTAGTTACCGTCCCAATAACCTCCGTATACGCTGCAACAGGTTATACCCAAACCAAGTATCCGATTGTTCTGGTTCACGGTTTGTTTGGTTTTGATACCCTGGCAGGCGTTGATTACTTTTTCGGAATACCACATTCCTTAACAAAAGATGGCGCTACGGTTTATGTTGCACAGGTATCCGCGACCAATAGCAGCGAAGTTCGAGGGGAGCAACTGCTTGCTCAAGTAGAAACCTTACTTGCAGCAACAGGCGCAGAGAAAGTCAATCTCATTGGTCACAGTCATGGTGGTCCAACAACGCGCTATGTTGCCTCTGTCCGTCCTGACCTAGTCGCATCAGTTACGAGTATAGGAGGCGTTAATAAAGGGTCTAAAGTGGCAGATTTAGTTCGTGGCACCGTATCTGAGGGTTCGGGTAGTGAGCAGCTCGCGGTAAAACTGGCGCAAGGCTTAACTACTCTTATTAATCTTCTATCAGGTGGTTCTGATCTCGACCAAGACCCTTTAGCCTCACTAGCAGCATTAACCACGGAAGGATCATTAGCGTTTAACCAACACTACCCGGAGGGGGTCCCTACCAGTGAATGTGGTAACGGTGACTTGCTGGCTTCAAATGGCGTTTATTACTACTCATGGACCGGATCATCCACTTTTACAAACGTTTTCGATCCGACCGACGCTGCCATGATGGTACTTGGCTTAGCCTTTGATGGGCCAAATGATGGCTTAGTTGGTGCGTGCAGCACACATTTGGGCAAAGTCATACGTGATGATTATCAAATGAACCATTTGGATGAAATTAACGGCCTACTCGGTATTCATCATCTTTTTGAAACCGATCCAGTCACGCTTTATCGCCAACATGCAAATCGTCTCAAACTTCAAGGTTTATAAGAGGTCATCACAATGAAGAAAGTCGCTCTCACCACTTTTATCCTGCTCTCGATATTTGGCGTGGGAGCGCTTTCTCTGTTACAAAGCGACAAACAACAAGAGATAACCTCTAACCATTCGCCATCTCAGCAAGATATAGCCGCCGATGTCTCTTCCCCAAAAGACTTCTTCGAATATTCTCTTAGCCGGCTGGGCGAAGAAGATCTCGATACGATCAAAGCGGAAGTCAATGATGACACTTTAGCAAAGCAAACTCTGAATATTGATGCCACACTTTTTCAAGCCTACCTTTCCTACAAGCAAGCACTCACTGCATTAGAGCCTTTTGAGCACAACCACCTAACGCTTGAACAGTTAACCATGCTGAATGAAGCAATACTGAACTTACAGCTTCAATACTTTAACGAGGTGCAGATAACCCAATTGTTTGACGAAGAAAACCGACTTCGCCAACTTGCTTTAGAAAAGCTGACGATTAAAACGCAGGCATCGGATATCGAGAGTCAAGCACACCTTCTCAATCAAGCGTTATCAGAACAACCGGATTACATACGAGAAAGTGAACGCAATAACGCATTAGCAGAGCAGCTCGAGCAAGCTTCTCAGCTTGATTCACAAGACAAGTACATCGCCCGTGTTGCTCTGGTAGGAGATGCCGGAGCGCAGAGGCTGCAAAAGCTTGATGAGCAAAGAGCATCATTTGAGACTCAACTCGCCACTTACTTAAAGCAGCGTCAAAATATTCTGAATAGGGATTTTCTAGGGCAAGACGAAAAACAGACAGAAATCATTGCTTTAAGAAAACAAAGCTTCGATGCCACTCAATGGCGTCGAATCGAAGCTTTGGAACGTATTCATGATAGCCAGAACTAACAACATTAGCTTAATCGCCAAACGTTACTTATTCTGCTTTTTAGGACATCCCACGATATGGTCATCCACCATGCCGACGGCTTGCATGAAAGCATAACAGATGGTCTCACCGACAAACTTGAAGCCTTTCTTTTTTAGAAATTTACTCATGGCTTTGGATTGCTCTGTCGAAGCTGGTACGTCACTCATATGTTGCCATTGATTGACGATTGGTTCACCGTCCACGAACTGCCACAACGCGTCTGATAAACTCCCGTATTCAGCAATTAACGCTTTGGCCGCTTTGGCATTACTGAATACCGAGTTAATCTTTCCGCGATGTCTCACAACATCGAAGTTTTCCACGATGTATTCAGCGCGTTCTTCATTTCTTTGTTCCAACGCATCTAGATCGTAATTCTCGAACGCTTCTCTGTAACCTTCGCGCTTTTTAAGGATGGTGATCCAACTAAGACCAGCTTGCGCACCTTCCAAAGTAATAAATTCAAACAGGACTTGGTCGTCATATACTGGCACGCCCCATTCGGAATCATGATATTCGCGCTCTAATGGGTGATTCATCGCCCACGCACACGTTTTTTGTTCTGTCATTATTCTTCCTTAAAAAGCGCCTCTAACTGATGAGCTAGAGGCGCAATACTTTTCATCGTTATATCAGTAGCACTAAGCCTGTTTCGGTACTGCCACTTTATGGAACAAACGATACAACACTGGCACGACAATCAGTGTCAGGACTGTCGCAAAACCCAAACCAAACATAATCGTAACCGCCATTGGTTTGAAGAAGATATCTGGCAACAGTGGGATCATACCAAGGATCGTCGTGATAGCAGCCATACAAACGGGACGGACGCGACTTACCGCAGCATCAACGACCGCGTCATAAGCCTCTTTACCGGACTTCATTTCAATTTCAATTTGGTCCAGTAATACGATGCCATTTTTGAGCACCATTCCCGATAAGCTTAAGAAGCCGAGCAATGCCATAAAACCAAACGGCGTGTTGAGCGCCAACAAACCGGTAGTGACACCAATTAACGCCAGCGGCACGGTAAGCCAAACAATGAGTGGCTCTTTGATAGAGTTAAATAGGAATACAGTGATCAAGAACATGAACAAGTACCCCATTGGCATGGTAGTAAACAGCGACTCTTGAGCATCACCAGAAGATTCGTATTCACCACCCCACTCTAGTGAATAGCCAGGAGGCATTTGAATCGCTTCGATTTGGGGCTGTAAACGTTTTTGCAACGTCGATGCGGTTTCTTCACCTAGAATATCAGGGTCTGCCATCACAGTGAGCATACGCTTACGGTTCTTACGTACGATGATAGGATCCTCCCAACGCATGTCGTAACCCATTGTGACTTGTTGAAGTGGGATAAACTCACTCTGTGCTGGACTCCATATTTTCATGCCTTCGATGTTACGAATATCAATGCGCTCATCTTCTGGTAAACGAGCCACGATAGGCATGAGCGTCGTGCCGTCTCGGTAAAGGCCTATCGTCATTCCAGAGAATGACATGGACAAGAAGTCATCGACATCTGATTTTGTAATGCCATAGCGACGTGCCTGACTCTCGTTAAACTGCGGTTCAAGAACTTGGGTTCGTTCACGCCAATCATGCCTGATATTTGTTGCCTGAGGATCGGCGTACATGATGTCCTTGACCTGAGCGGCTATCGTACGAAGGACGGTTGGATCTGAACCAATAATGCGCGCTTCAATTTTTGCACCACCACCAGGGCCTAACTCAATCTGTTTGAGCTTGTAATTGATTTCTGGGTAGTTGGCTTTTAAATACTCTCGAAACTTCGCCATTAATGGTTTCAACGCTTCGTAATTTTCCATACGAGTGGTTATCTCACCATAAGCCGCATAACTTTTCTCTGGCGCGTACGTTAACATGAAGCGCTGTAAACCTTTACCCGCGGTCGTCGTGATATGGTCAACATGCTCTTGCTTAACTAACCAACTTTCTAACTCTTTAAGCGTTGTGTTGGTTGCTCGAATATCAGTTCCTTCTGGCATCCATACATCTAACTGAAAAATCGGCGTTGTCGAAGATGGGAAAAACGCTTGCTTCACAAAGGTGAACCCGTAAACACTTGCCGCTAATCCCGCAATCAGCACCACAACGGTAAACCAAGCACGACGCATACAAAACTGAAGAAACTTTTTATAAATAACGAAAATAACCCCGTTATATGGATCATTTTCTTCCCCTTCACCTTGTTTAATCTTCTGGCCTTTAAAGAAGATGTCAGCAAAGAATGGTGTCAACGAGATAGCGGTAAACCAGCTCAACATTAAAGAGATCAGCAGAACCGTAAATAAAGTGCCACAGTATTCGCCCGTCGAGTCTTCAGACAGTCCAATTGGCGCAAATGCAGTTACCGCAATCACAGTTGCCCCAAGTAATGGCCACTTTGTTTGGGTAACAATGTCGGTCGCTGCTTGGAGTCGAGTTCGCCCTTTTTGCGTACCAATCAAAATCCCCTCCACCACAACGATGGCATTGTCCACCAGCATACCCAATGCGATAACCAAGGCACCTAATGAAATCCGCTGTAAATCTATCGCGAGATACTTCATGAAAATGAACGTACCCAGCACCGTCAGCAGTAAGATTAAACCGATAAGTAGCCCAGAACGTAGCCCCATAAAGAACAGAAGTACGATAATGACGATACCGACAGCTTGAGCCAAGCTGACAACAAAACCGCTAACCGATTTATCCACCTCTTTAGGCTGACTGTAAATTTCCGAGATTTCGATACCGACAGGTTGTTGGTACTTTAGCTCGGCAAGGCGATGATCAAACGCTTTTCCGACTTCAACCACATTGACGCCTTCAGCAAAAGAAACACCCACGTTCAGTGCAAGGCTGCCGTTAAAATTAATAACATTACTCGGTACTTCTACATACCCGCGTTTTATTTCCGCCACATCTTTCAAGAAAATGAGCCCCTGAGCGCCCGACTCAGTAATTAACAAATCACCCAGCTCCTCCACACTCTGGAACTCGCCAGTCGGCTGAATTCTGATGTACTCGTCACCAATTCTGATCGCTCCTGCGTCAGAAACCACGTTTTGCGTCGAAAGAAGATTAAACACGGTATCCGGAGCAAGACCTATACTGCTCAATTTTTTCATCGATACTTCGATGAACACTTGCTCTTGCTGTTGCCCAGATACCGAAACTTTACTCACGCCATCAACCAGTTCGAGCTCTCGGCGTAAGTAATCGACGTAATCCAGTAGCTCTTTATAGCTATAACCGTCGCCAGTCACCGCTAACAAAATCCCGTAAACATCACCAAAATCATCGATCACTTGAGGTTCATTCACACCTGGAGGCAACGTCCCTTTAAGGTCGTTCACTTTACGGCGCAACTCATCCCAAATTTGTGGTAGATCATCAGGGCCATAATTGTTCTTCATCGTGACCGTGATTTGAGATAAGCCTCGGCTAGAAATCGAATTTACTTCATCAACATAAGTAAGCTGCTGAATCGCTTTTTCGATTGGATACGTCACTTCTTCTTCGACTTGTTGCGGTGTCGCACCAGGGTAAGAGGTCACTACCATCGCATCTTTAATAGTAAAAGCAGGGTCCTCAAGACGCCCTAAACCAAAGAATGCGGCGATACCACCAATCAAAAATATCAGTGCGACCATCCAACTGATGACGCGATTTCGGATGAAGTACGCAGCAATACCGGTCACATCATCATCACTTTGAGGCACTGATTTATTAAGATCGCTCATAGACCGGCCTCCTGCGTAGCCATTTCCTGTATCACTTCCACTTTCATGCCATCCCTTAATCGAGAAACACCGGCAATCACAACTTTGTCTTTGAGCATGAGACCATCAAGGATTTGAATGGACGTTTTAGATGCCTTACCTGCTCGCACCTGTTTGCGCGATACCGTATTGTCGTCATTCAGTACCCAAACAAATTTGTTTTCGCGCCCCAGCTCGTCACCATCCGCATTAAAAATGGCTTCGATAGGGACATTAATTCCTAGGTTGAGATCAAGCCCAACATTCTCGTCTTTAGACGTTACTTCAACAGCCATCCCATCTAGGATGTACTCTTCTTCCGGCATAGGAAGCGACAGTGTGACAGTAAACGTACCTGTTGTTGGATCGGGCTCAGTCGTAAATTCTTTTACCGTCGCGTTGTATTCGTTACCGCTGGGCACGCGCACCAATGCTTTGATCGCGGTGAGTCTCTCTTCCGTTGGCGGTTGGTTCACATAGAGGCGGTCTGGAAGCTGAATCAACACTTCGACTCGCTCCAAGCTGTGAATATTAACGATATGCTGTCCGACTTGAACATTTTCGAATTGGTCGATATTAACTCGCGAAATAATCCCATCTACGGGCGCTTTTAAGGCAGTAAATGATAGACGAAGTTTGGCTAACTGAAGCTCTGCTAAGGCGATTTGTCGTTGTGCTGCAATTTCATCAAACTGAGACTTAGCTAATAGGCCTTTATCAACCAAAGGGCGTGAGCGGCGATACTGACTGTCGACAACAGAAAAACGCGCACTCGCATTATCTACATCCAACTCATAGTCCGTGGGATCTAGTGTTGCAATAACATCACCCTTCGTGACTTTGTCGCCCTCTTTTACCATGATGCTGCTGACTTCTCCTGCCACTCTGAAGCTCAAATGAGAGCGATCCGCTGCATTCGCAACCGCAGGGAAGTACAAGTTGTCGTCCACCTTGTTTCCCGCTAATGACGTAACTCTAACTCGTGGCGTTTCGAGCTCTTTTTCTGGCGCCTTATCCCCACAGCCAACGAGAAAAAGCGTTGAAAGTAAAGTCGCTAGAGAGATGATTCCTTTCATATTACAACCCTCTTTCCTTAATCCACGCTCTTACCTTAATTCCGGGTTCAATTACACTGACACCCGAGATAATGATTTGGTCGCCATCGTTAAGCCCAGCTAACACTTGATTTTTGTCATTCATCTCAATTGCGGCTTTAGACACAATGCCTTGCTCATCGACACGCCAAACGTATGTTTTGCCGTTTTCTTCTAGCAACGCGGAGTTAGGAATCTTTGTCGCTCCTGCACTTTTGGACAGGAGGTAAGCATTGCCAGACATTCCCGGCAAAAGGCCTATTTCTGCTGGCCGCTCCATGACCATCGTGACTTTGTAACTGCCCGTTTTAGGGTCGGCTTCTGTATCGATTTCCTGAAAGGTTAAGTCAAAGGCTTGCTCGGGGAACGCATCAAATATCATTCTGGCAGAGACATCGCTCCCCTGCGTGTAACGATTTAGAAGATAGTCTGGGATTTGGAATATCACTTTGAGGAGTTGGTTGGACTGAATATTCATCACCCCTTCTTTCGCGGCAACATATTCATGGTTTTCTGCTGGAATGTACGAAATAGTGCCATCATATGGCGCGACAAGTTTGGTATATCTTAAGTTTGCCTTTGCTTGATTCCATTGAGCTTTTGCTGAGTTGTGATTCGCTTTTGCCTCATCAAAATCTTGCTCAGATACTACTTGGTCTTTACGTAGCTTTTGGTATCGCTTGTATTGCACATCTGCGAGCAAAAAATTTGCCCGAGCTTGCTGTTCGAGCAGAGAATATTCATCTGGGTTTAATGACGCCAAAACATCACCTTTACTAACGACTTGACCTTCATTCACTTCTATCGTTTGAAGAAGCCCAGGAACTCGAAATGTCAGTACTGCTCTATCGCCAGCTTCCGTCGTGGCAGGAAAATGTCGCTCAAACTGGGCATTGCCAACAGATACTGTAAATAGCTTCGCAGGGCGCGATTCAGGTTCAGGGACAGGAGGAAGTTCTTTACCGCACCCCGACAAGACAGCCGAGATGGCAATAGGAATGAGCAATTTTCTCATTACATTCATCCATAAAAATTGGGGGATTATTTTTAAAGTAGATGAATTTTGAACGAACTTCCAGAGCAGAAAAGATTAATAGTGCTTTAAAATTAGTAATTTGTGATAAAAAAGCAGGCTTTATGCCTGCTTCAGTTAAATCTTCTTTGGATACAAAATGCCTAGAGCTTGCTGAATTCTCTGTTCACCCTATATGTATCAGACGTAACATAAGCTTCCATGTTACGAATTTTGCCATCAAGACGGTCAAAATCCCTTTCCAACACACTGAGCAGTTGATCAGGGCTTTGCCCTTTCTGCCAAGGCTTACTTTTGAGCGTATGCTCTTGCTGCGCTCTGATATTTTCAGAATACGTTACTGGTTGCTTTTCTAACATAAACGCCATCGCGATGTACGCTAACAATACCAAAAACGTACCACCTAACAGCGCTGCAGAAATCACTACAATACGAATCAACCAAACTTCTGCACCAAAGTAGTTGGCAATTCCGGCGCAAACACCGGAGATTTTGCCATTTACTGGGTCACGATACAGTTCTCGATTATTCATACTTGCGTCTCCATGTTGGTGACTCAGCATCCAAGATGCGCTCCAATGTATCAACTCGGGACTGCATCGCTTCCGCTTTTTCAGATAGTACCTGAAGGCGCTCTAAATCCTGGCTCGACAGTGCACTATCTGTTTTGCGTTTGCTGCGATAGTGTAAGAAGAGCCATAGTGGAGCGACAAAGATTAAAAAGACAATCACTGGTCCTGCTATAAAAAATGCCGACATAAATGGCTCCTTTCTTATTTATCTTTCGATGACATCTGTTCTTTCAGTTTTGCCAACTCTTTTTCAATTTCGTCTTGTGCCTGCAACTCTGCAAACTCTTGTTCTAGCGATTTAGCATTACCGGTTTGAGCATACAGGTCTGCTTCCGCTTCCATTTCATCCACTTTACGTGAGTATTGCTCGAATTTCGCCATCGCTTCATTAGTACGGCTAGTGTGCAGGTGTTTTTGCACATCACGACGGTTAGATGCAGTTTGGTTACGAATTGCTAGTGCTTGCTGTTTTGCGCGCGTTTCAGCAATTTTGCTTTCCAACTTACCAATCTCGCCAGTAAGCTTATCGATCGTTTCTTCCACTAAGGTTTGCTCAGTGTGGAGGCCTTTAATCACTTGCTCTAGCTTTTGCTTTTCAATTAACGCGGCACGAGCTAGATCTTCACGCTCTTTAACTAATGCTAAGCTCGCTTTTTGGCCCCATTCGCCAATTTGCTCTTCTAACGTTTCAACCTTACGAGCCAACTCTTTCTTGTCTGCAATCGCTTTAGCCGAGTTAGTACGCACTTCAACAAGTGTGTCTTCCATTTCTTGAATGATAAGACGGATCATTTTTTCAGGATCTTCCGCCTTGTCCAGTAATGCACTGATGTTTGAGTTAACGATATCTGCAAATCGAGAAAAAATACCCATAACGGAACTCCTCTTTTTTCCTATTAAAACTCGACAAGGTGGTGATTAACCTTGTGTCTCCCTGAATATATAACAAGTAACGTGCCAACTTATAATTTTCTTTTAAATCAGAGCGTTATTCATTTTGTTGTCGTTACACACTATTGTGCTATGATGTTTTTCACCAACTGTTGGTGAAATTTACCAACTCTATCTCTAAATCATGGCTCGGCTGTTAAATAAGAAGGACTTTATGAAGCAAAACCTGATTGGTGAATCACCTGCTTTTCTCGCTGTACTAGATAAAGTATCACAACTTGCACCCATTGAGCGCCCTGTCCTCATCATTGGTGAACGAGGTACGGGTAAAGAACTCATCGCTCAGCGTTTGCATTATTTATCAAGACGTTGGGATAAACCACTACTATCACTCAACTGTGCGACATTAAGCGAAGGGCTAATAGATTCCGAATTGTTTGGACATGAATCTGGCTCCTTCACGGGCTCTAAAGGTAAGCATAAAGGGCGTTTCGAGCGTGCCGAGGGCGGTACTTTGTTCCTTGACGAACTGGCAACCGCACCACTTTTAGTTCAAGAAAAGCTATTACGTGTCATTGAATATGGTGAATATGAGCGAGTTGGCGGTCATACCGCTCTCAATGCGGATGTTCGACTTGTTTGTGCAACCAATGCCGACCTACCAAAATTGGCAGAGCAAGGTGATTTTCGTGCAGATCTGCTCGACAGGCTAGCCTTCGATGTCATTATGTTACCGCCTCTTCGCGAGCGCAAAGAAGACATTCTCTCTTTAGCAGAGCACTACGCGATGAAAATGTGTCGTGAACTGCAACTGGAGTACTTTGTCGGTTTTACCCCAAAAGCGCAGCAGTCGCTTATTGAATATGAATGGCCCGGTAACGTCCGCGAACTAAAAAACGTGATTGAACGTGCGATTTACCAACATGGTCTGAATGCTCACCCAATTGATGAGCTGATTTTCAATCCTTTTGAAACGGTTTGGCACAGCGCGCTTGGCCATAGTGCAACACAAGCAGAACAACAAGAAGAGGAAGCATCAAGCAACACCATCCAATTCCCTCTAGACTATAAACAATGGCAAGAGGAACAAGATATCCATTTACTCAATCGTGCATTGGAAGAAGCCAAGTTTAATCAACGACAAGCAGCCGAGCTACTTGGCTTGAGCTATCACCAATTACGAGGGATGGTTAGAAAATATGGTTTGGTCGGACAAAGCTAACTTGACCGAGAGTACTCAATCAATACACGAGCTCGTGACTGCGCTCTAATTCGCATGCATTTATGGCATAACACCTTACAGTGTATGGATTTTATGTTTGGAGCGAGTTCACAAAGGTGATAAATTAGTGAGATCATTTTCGCTTGTTAGCTTTGAAAGAGTAAGATCAAACGAAACGAGCAAGATCCAATGAACATTTCATATTATGAATGCTTTTATAAGATTATCGCTGAGCCTTATTGGGATTAGCCTACTGACCGCTTGTGGCGATGAAATTGACCACAATGATATTCGCAAAGCTGGCTTTGTGTTTTGCGGACAGGGTAAGCCGACCACGTTTAACCCTCAGCTTATTGATAGCGGTATTACCGCAGAGGCTCTGAGCCCGCAGCTGTACGATACGCTGCTCACGCTCGATCCTAAATCACATCAGCCCGTGGCAAGCATCGCCGAGAGTTGGTCAGTAAATGAATCAGGGACGGAATACACGTTTAAGCTTAAACGTGGTGTTAAATTCCAAACCACGCCTTGGTTCACACCCACTCGCCCATTGAATGCAAAAGATGTGGTATTTAGCTTCAAGCGAATCATCGATGTAGACCATCCTTTTCACCAAGTAGGTGGTGGTTTTTATCCATGGTTTGCAGGGTTAGATTTTCAAAACCTACTCCAAGACGTGGTTGCAATAGATGAGCATACGGTAAGGTTTACGTTATCTCAGCCAAACTTTTCTTTCTTGGCCAATATTGCCACCAGCCATGCGGTTATCTTGTCTGCGGAGTATGGACAGCAATTGGCAGCAAAAGATCATAAAGAAGAAATCGACCAACTTCCTATCGGTACCGGCCCTTATCAATTAAAAGAGTACCAAGTGAACGATTTGATTCGATTAGAGCGTCATTCTAATTACTGGAAGTCACCAGCAAAAATGGAACAAGTGGTGTTCGATATCTCTCACAGAGGCACGGGTACATTAGCTAAACTTTTAAGAAACGAGTGTGACGTACTCTCTTCACCTATTTCGAGCCAAATACCTGTCATTCAAGAAAATGACAACCTTGAGCTGACGGCTACACCAGCTAACAACGTTTCCTTTATTGCGATAAACACAGAAACCACCGCGCTGAGTGATGCTCGAGTTCGCCAAGCTCTTAACTTAGCGATCAACCGTCAAAATATTTTAGATTCGGTTTACTACGGAACTGGCTCCCAAGCTTATACCTTGCTACCACCTAATTCATGGGCTTATCAAAAAGACAGCGTAAAAATTCGTTATGACCGGAATTATGCATTGGCACTACTTCGAGATGCAGGCTACGAAGACGGCCTAGAATTGACCATGTGGGTACCACTTGAACCACGTGCTTTTAACCCAAGCCCTCGTAAGACTGCGGAGTTAATCCAAGCGAATTTTGCCGATATTGGGGTTAAATTAACGCTACTTACCGATGATAGGTTTGAACGTGTGGATTTGGAGAACATCAACGATATCGATTTACTTTTAACAGGTTGGATTGGTGATACCGGGGATCCTGACAACTTTTTCCGCCCTTTATTATCTTGCGAGTCTGACCGCGTTGGCCTTAACGTGTCCATGTGGTGTAACGATGACTTCGATTTCTTGCTCGATTTGGCTTTAGAAACTCAAGAACCGCGTTACCGTTTGAACCTATATCGCCAAGCACAGAACATTTTGAATCAAGAGTTCCCGGTTATTCCTCTGGCGCATGGCGTGCAGTTCCGTGTGCACGACAAATCGCTGACAGGCTTCAAATCAAGCCCTTTCAATGCCCAACCGTTTGATAGAGTTGAGAGAATTCACTGATGTTTTGGTATACCGTTCGACGCTTTAACCTATTTATCATCACTTTGATGATCCTTACATTAGTGGGTTTTTCTCTGCTTCGCCTTGACCCTCTCTCGCACTGGGCAAACGTTGATTTTTGGTCTGGCTGGCAAACTTACTTAATCAACCTTTCTCAGCTTGATTTTGGCATAAGTAAAAACGGCAACGCGATTTATGACGAGCTCGCCGTTGTATTCCCAGCCACTTTGGAATTGTGTTTCTTTGCCTTTTTGGTGTCCCTTTTGATCGGTATTCCACTTGGAACCGTGGCTGGGATGAAGCAAGGTAAATGGCTCGATACCAGCATTTCATTCATGTCAATGTCTGGTTATTCCGCCCCAATCTTTTGGGTAGCTCTGTTACTTATCATGGTCTTTTCATTGGAATACCAACTCTTTCCCGTTGCGGGACGGTATGATTTACTTTACGAAATTGATCATGTAACCGGGTTTGCCATTATCGACGCATTCATGGCGAAAGGCGAATACCGCGCTCATGCACTGCAAAGCGTTATTGAGCATATGGTGCTGCCATGTTTGGTGCTCGCTTTGGCTCCAACCACCCAGGTTGTCGGACTAATGCGTTCCTCGGTAGCGGAAGTGATGAGCCAAAACTACATCCGTGCAGCGAGAATCAAAGGTCTTTCTAACCGCGAAATCGTAACTCAACATGTATTGCGGAATGCGATACCGCCTATCATTCCCAAAGTTGGTGTTCAACTTTCGAGTATGATTACCTTAGCTATCATCACGGAGTCTATTTTTAACTGGCCAGGTATTGGTCGTTGGCTTTTAGATGCGCTGGCAAGCCAAGACTATGCATCTATCCAAGCTGGCGTGATGGTACTTGCGACTTTGGTTCTTACCGCTAACATTCTCTCGGATTTGATTGGCGCGATGATTAACCCTTTAGTTCGAAAGGAATGGTATGCTAACAAATAACGTTTATCAGGAAGAGCGCATTCCAACACAGTTTGAGCGTTTTTGGCGAAGCTACCGCGCCAACGGACTAGCCATGTTTGGCTTGTGGTGCTTGGTGTTTATCGTCCTTATTACCATTTTTGCCCCCCTACTTGCACCATTTGACGCCCAAGCACAGTCAGGTGAGTTGCTTGTGCCGCCATCATGGGCCCCAGCAGGAACGGTTGATTACTTTTTGGGGACCGATGACTTAGGTAGAGATATTCTTTCGCGCCTGATTATGGGCTCTCAGCTAACATTTGGCGCTGCTGTCGCCATCACCGCAATTGCTGCCGTTGTAGGCTGTTTAATTGGCGTATTGGCAGGTATGACGAAAGGCTTACTGTCGAGTACTCTCAACCACTTGCTCGATACCGTCATGTCGATCCCGTCGCTCTTATTAGCAATCATTTTTGTGGCATTTCTCGGCTTTGGTGGGTTCAATATTTTACTCGCAATCTGCTTAGCTTTGATTCCGCGTTTTATTCGCTCTGTTTATATCGCAGTCCACACCGAAGTTGAAAAAGACTACATAATGGCAGCACGCCTTGATGGCGCTAATGATTTCTACTTACTGTGGAGTTCAATTCTTCCTAACATTCTGACGGTCATTGCCGCTGAAATCACACTCGCGCTCTCTGCTGCGATTTTAGATATTACGGCACTGGGTTTTCTTGGCCTAGGTGCACAGGCCCCAAGCACCGAGTGGGGAGCAATATTAGGTGACTCTGTCGAGCTTATTTATATTGCACCTTGGACAGTAACCCTACCCGGCCTGACCATCATGTTTACTGTTATTACCCTAAACTTAGTAGGTGAAGGTGTACGTCAAGCGCTTAATGCGGGGATCGAATAATGCCGTTGTTAGATATTCGACATTTGACCATTGAGATCGAAACACCTCAAGGGTTGGTCAAAGCCGTTGACCGAGTGAGCCTAACTTTGAACGAAGGCGAAATTCGTGGTCTTGTAGGTGAGTCTGGTTCAGGGAAAAGCTTAGTTGCAAAAGCGATTGTCGGGGTAAGTAAAGATAACTGGCGCATCACCGCAGACCGTATGCGCCTTGGCAATATTGACTTGCTTCAGCTTACGCCAAAAGAGCGTCGGCGCGTCATTGCTCGTGATATTGCGATGATTTTCCAAGAACCTTCAACTTGTCTTGACCCTTCAGAGGAAGTCGGGCGTCAATTGATTGAATCCATTCCATCTCGCGCATTTGAAGGGAAATGGTGGGAGCGATTTAAATGGCGTAAAAAACAGGCCATCGCGCTTTTGCATAAAGTGGGTATTAAAGATCACAAGCGTTTAATGGGTAGCTATCCTTATGAACTGACTGATGGTGAGTGTCAAAAAGTCATGATTGCCATGGCGATAGCGACCAAACCAAAGTTGCTGATCGCAGATGAGCCAACCAACGACTTAGACCCGATTACCCAATCGCAAATTTTGCGTCTGTTGAGCCGCATGAACCAACTTAATAACACAACCATTCTGCTTATCGGCCACGACTTAGCGACCATAACACAGTGGGCAGGACGTATTACGGTAATGTATTGTGGTCAGTCGGTGGAGTCTGCCGATACCAGTAAAATCATTGCGGCACCCAAGCACCCGTACACCGATGCCTTGCTTAAAGCGATGCCTGACTTTAATGATTGGGTACCACACAAGCAAAAACTCCAATCCCTACCGGGCTCGATTCCGCCATTGCAGCATCTACCTATCGGTTGTCGCCTCGGACCACGTTGCCCATATGCGCAGAAACAATGTGTAGAAATTCCACACACCAGACGAATTAAGAATCATAAATTTAACTGCCACTTTCCATTGAACACGGAGAAAAAGTCATGAGTGCGTTACTTGAAGTCGATAATTTATCGAAGCAATTTGTTACGCGCTCCCGTCTGTTCAAACGCCAGGTTAATGAGGCAGTAAAACCGGTAAGCTTTACTTTAGAGCCAGGGCAAACTATTGGTTTTATTGGTCAAAACGGGTCAGGAAAATCCACACTAGCTCGTATGCTTGCTGGCGTTGTTGAACCAAGCTCCGGAGAGATCCGTGTGAATGGCGAACGATTGGAGCACAAAGATTACGCGACACGCTGCAAGCTCATCCGCATGATTTTCCAAGATCCAAACACATCGTTAAACCCACGAATCCAGATTGGTCGTATTTTAGAAGGTCCGCTAAAGCGAAATACCAACATGCCGCCAGATGCGCGCATGCAGCGTGTAAAGAACACCCTGCTCCGCGTAGGATTGCTGCCTGAGCACGCCTATTTTTATCCACAAATGCTAGCTGCCGGTCAAAAACAGCGCGTGTGTTTGGCTCGTGCACTTATTCTTCAACCTTCCATCATTGTCGCTGATGAGGCGTTAAACGGTTTGGATATGGCAATGCGCTCGCAGATCATTAACTTATTCCTCGAGTTGCAAGAAGAGATGGGATTGTCATTTGTGTACGTGTCTCAGCATATTGGCATTGTTAAGCATATTACTGATAAAGTGATGGTGATGCATGAAGGTGAAGTGGTCGAGTTTGGCGAGACCAACCAAGTACTGACTCATCCCGAGCATCCTATTACTCAACGACTAGTCGAAAGCCACTTTTATAAAGCGCCAAGCCATCAAACAAAATAGCTTATCAAAGATGTAATCGTTCAAATGTAAAGAAGCCTGCTTTAACGCAGGCTTCTTTATTGCATGGGTACTAATCAAAGAACTAACGGCGGCTCGCTTGTTTGCGCAGTTCAAAATCAAACTCGTCAGGAAACAATACGACCCCTTCTTCATTTTGATTTGGGAATACAACAATCGATAGCTCGTCATCCTCTAGACCAGAGGTCCAACGGCTGTGCCACTTATTTAAAGAGATCGCCTCAGGCTCGCAATCTTCCCAATCACCATTCGCCCATTGCAAAGCAAACTCTTCGTTTGGCCATACTGGTACACAATCATCATCTTCTGTATTTAACATGACACAGCCATGTTCGTCTTTCAGAATCCAAACCTTACGATTCGCCACAATCTCTTTTACGCAGTACTTTAAACGTTGCTCTTCATCGTAGCGATTAATGGTATCCATCTGCTCTTGGGTCAGTTGCTCAGACATATTCGTCTCCTATTTCCCATAGAAAAATGCCCGCAGCTAGGCGGGCATTTAAAGTATATGCTAGAAAATTAAGCTAGCTCAGTTTGAAGCCAAGGCCAACCTTGCTTCTTACGGCTTAGCGTGTTTTCCATCATTAGCATGCCGTCTTTTTCGTGCTTAACAAGCTTCTCAGCCCACTCACCTTTGTATAGAAGACGAGTTTGAGCAGTCGTGATGTCTGTTAGCATTACAGCAGCGAACGCTAGGTTATCTTTCTCACAACGAGATTCTAGGTCTGCTTCTAGTGCTTCGATCATACCGTCAACTTGCTCAAGAGTTGCAAGTTCAACCTGACCAACCACTACGTCACGACCGTTGAATGGGTAACCTTTAAGGTCTTTCTCAACAAGCTCAGCCGCTGATAGACCTTCGATGTTTGTTTTAGCAATTAGAAGATCTTTAGTGAACGCGTCAACATCTTGTACGTCTGCGATTGCCGCTAATTCAGCAACGGCATCTTTGTCTTTTTGTGTACAAGTTGGAGAAGCAAAACCTACTGTGTCAGATAGAATTGCTGACATCATTAGCTTAGCAATTTGTGGAGTAATCGCGTGACCTTCAATCTTGAACATGTTGAATAGAACAGTGTTGGTACAACCAACAGGCCAGATCCATGCTTCCATTGGGTTTACTGTCATCACGTCACCTAGACGGTGGTGGTCAACAATACCCGCAATTTCAGCTTCTGCGATATCGTCTGGTGCTTGTGCTAGATCTGAGTAATCTACTAGCCAAACGGTCTCACCCGCAACTGATGTGCGAAGCTCAGGAACTTCAGCGCCAGCAACTTCTAGGATGTGCTGAGTTTCACGGTTGATTTCGCCTTGGCGAATTGGCATAGCTTCAACGCCACGCGCTTTTAGAAGTTCAGTTGCAACGAGTGCACTACAAATACTGTCACTGTCTGGGTTCTTATGACCTACAACTAGAATCATGTTTCTTCCTATTCAAGTCAATTTTATACGCCGCCTAATACAGTTAATTAGGGCGTGTTTGCTCACAAAGGCCGATACTTTACCTGATTTCAGAGAGTTTGACACGAAGAAAAGTTCACAATGCTATTGCGAATAAATCTCATTTACATATAATGATAATTATTCCTATTTGCATTTGAGTAAACGATGAACGCGACCCAATTATTACACTCTGCACAACAGTTGTTTCAGCCTACTCAGTTTCGTTTAGCTTATAAGCGATTGCTGATCCCTATCGTCATGCTCATTTTGCTAGGCAATGAAAATACACGTGACGTAGCCGTACAGACGCTATCCGACTCATTCTGGGCAGTGTCATGCTATGTTGCTGCCACATTGGCTATTTATCATTATCTTTCAAACTTTATGTCGAAAACCAATCGAATTACCGAGCTATATCATCGCTCGCGTAATCATCAGGTTTTCTTTGCTTCTTTATTGGGTGCTTTGCCTGGCTGTGGTGGCGCTATTGTTGTGACAACGCAATTTATTAGTGGCCGAGTGGGATTTGGTGCGATTGTCGCGGTACTTACTTCAACAATGGGTGACGCTGCCTTTTTACTTCTTGCCGCCAAACCAAGTGTTGGATTAGGCGTGGTTGGATTAGGCATTATCGTGGGTACTCTTTCAGGGTTAGTCGTTAATGCTTTTCATGCTGATAACTTTCTGCGACCAGAACCAAAAGAAGCACCTCAGACACATGCTTGTTGCCAACACCAGACAGACCGACACACGCCTCTTGAACAACGTGCAATCAATCTACAAGGCGCATTTTGGAAATGGCTTATTGTGCCTGCTAGTGTCGTTGCTGTGTTAATGTCTTTCCAAATAGATATTAATCAGTTGCTATCTTTGAAAGCCAACACCATTGAATGGCTGGGCGCTATCTTCGCGGTGATCACAATGTCGTTGTGGGCTATGACAAAAGAGCTCGGCGATTATCAGTCAACGGTCTCTGAAGATGAAAAAATTGTGGACTCGCATCCAATTCAAAAAGCGGCTCAAGACACAAACTTCGTCAGTGCTTGGGTGATCGTCGCTTTTCTGGCGTTTGAACTGACGACCTATTTTTCTGGAATCGACCTCGTAGAAACCTTTTCTCATTGGGGGATATGGATGCCATTAGCTGGCTTAGCCATTGGTATGCTACCTGGTTGTGGTCCGCAAATTTTAGTCACTAGCCTGTACATCTCTGGTGCAGCGCCACTTTCGGCGCAATTGGCAAATGCGATTTCTAACGATGGTGACGCCCTATTCCCCGCCATTGCTATGGCACCGAAAGCTGCTTTGGTCGCGACTATTTATTCGTCCATTCCTGCGTTTATTGTTGGATACGGGTATTACTTTTTATTCGAGTTCTAACGCCCAGAGCATCAAAACGAGAAAGGAGCCGCAATAGGCTCCTTTCTTGATCTTGGTATTAGGCGATTTACTTCACGTTATGCTGTAACGATCGCTTTCGCATTGAGCCCTTTATCCACGCTCACCATTAACAACTGGCAAGGTTCTTGGTTTAGCTTTTCCCCTGTCCAGTAATCATACCAGTCCACCGGTTGATCAGACGTCAGCGTAAATTCCATCGATCCGTAACTCGCATAATTAAACAAACAATGGAGGTCATTCTTCGTCGTTAGTTTTAAAAACGCGTGATTTAAACTCAAAGCGGTAAACTTTGCAGATTGCTGGTTACGTTGTTGACGTAACATGAGCTTAGCCAGTGTCTTCTTAGCAAACGGCGTAATCTCAGGGAGTGGGTCGCCAGACAGCAGCAAACCACCACTCGCTAATAACACCGTGCGATGAAATTCATACTCTTCTCTGGATGCAGATTGATTAGCTAATGAAGTGAATGTCGCGCAATCCGGGTCAATTTGCCACAGTTTTCGGTGCTGCCAACTACGGTAAAAGGTTTCTCTGGCTATCTGCTCGAATCGACGACTATGACGCTCTACATCGTCAGAAACACGCATTGCATCCACAAGCCCCAGAGATGGCCACATTGGCGCGTTGCAACCTAAAAGCCACGCATCACCAGCGCCTTTGGCAATCGCTTCCATTCCTAAGCGATACGCCTCAACGCCTGTAATACCAGATTGTTTACGAACACCTTTTAAGGTGCCCCAATAGTTCGCGTCTAGCTTGAACAACTCAACGCCCCACTCTTGTCTCATGACAGAGACTACATTCGTCAGATGGTCTTGTACTTCTGGGTTTGAGGTATCGAGTATGTACCAAGGCGTGCATCGCCAACCACCGTATGTGACATCTTCTGCTTTAAGTAAGCCACCATCCTTGTGGCGAACAAACCACTCTGGATGCTGTTTGAAGATCTCCGACTCAGGCTGTGCAATGAAAGGCGCCATCCAAATTGCCGGCTTTTTTCCTTTTGCACGGATGTTATGAATGAGCTCTTTTACGCCACCAGAAAACTTATCTGATGGGGTTAACCAATCGCCCATAAAGGCTTGATAGCCATCATCCAGAAGTACCCACTCAAGGTCTTCGAGCTTATCTTGCATGCAATCAACGTTCTGCATGATGTTTTGCTCTGTCACGTCTGCGTAGTACGCGTACCACGAACACCAACCAACAGGCGTATCTTGTGTCACACCTTGGCGAACAGGATGATGCTTTGCAATCATCTCGCCATAGGTTTGATAAAGCTCGGATAGCGATTGACCACAGAGTACCGCCACGGATTCAAGTTGATTACTTTCCCAATCCGCCACTTGAGTCAACTCACCATCAATTGCGGCTGATAAAACCCAATGCCCATCACGCAGTACAACATCAAAATAGCCAGCAAAGCGATGACATGATGTGAAGCCAAATAATGTGTAGCCCGCTGAACCTTCCACCACTAAATAGTTGTAATAACGCTTA
The DNA here is from genome assembly GCF_033338675.1 of Vibrio sp. Vb1574. Taxonomy (NCBI): domain Bacteria; kingdom Pseudomonadati; phylum Pseudomonadota; class Gammaproteobacteria; order Vibrionales; family Vibrionaceae; genus Vibrio; species Vibrio sp. Vb1574. Next base: position 108,619 of record NZ_JAWOTC010000005.1, on the reverse strand, counting down.
GGGGCATCTTTAGGGTAGATTCGATAAGAAGGATTATTGTCTGGACAGCGACCAATATCAACGGGGTGATTGATCGTTCCCGCCGTTTGCGCCAACATTTGAAAACCATCCCCAATTACGTTGGCCTCGTGCTCGTACAAAAACGGCATTTCGAGCAACACTTCACGGTCGGTAAAGGTTTTATTGTGGAGACCAGCAAAAGAAAAATGTAATTGATTACCCTCGACTTCAACTTGGAAGTCATTGTTATTCACAGTGATCTCAGTGTGATTTGCCAATTGAATGCTCTGAGCCATAAAGAGTCTACTCACTTAATTATTATTGTTTAGCTTGGCGCATTATCTCCTGCTTGTCTCACCCAATTCGTTACCATCATCACGAATACCAGTCTCGTTTAACGTTATGAAGTTACTATTGAGACAACGCTCACTGAAATTTTGATAAAAAAATACCAGCCCTGAGGCTGGTATTTCGATTTATGCAAACTGCACTAATTAAGCAACTTCGATCGGACCACCAAATGAAGTGACTGGCGGCACTTTACCTGTGAACTTCTCGAAGTCTACGATACATGTGTTCGCAGAAGTCGCCTGTGCAAGCTCAGAAGAACCGATGTCTTGCGTTAGCGTGTTAGGATCACCGTAGGTACAGATTGCGCCCTCTTTCTCGTTTAGAGGACCGTACCATGCACCTTCTTCGATACGAATAACGCCACGTGGGTAGCTGTCAGTCAAAACAGCGCCAGCTAACAGCTGACCACGACCGTTGAATACACGTACCAAATCGCCATCTTTGATACCTTTTGCTTTGGCATCCGCTGGGTTGATGTAAACCGGCTCACGACCTTGTACCGCGTAAGTCGCGCGGAACTCTTCAGACTCACACATCTGAGAGTGCAGACGCTTATCAGGGTGGCAAGACTGCAACCAGAATGGGTATTTATCTGAACCAGGACCACCGTGTGAACGCTCTGATTTTTCGAACCACATTGGGTGCTCTTGACAGTGTTCGTAACCGTAACGGCCGATCTTACGAGACGTGATCTCGATGAAGCCAGACGGCGTACCTAGTGGATTCAGCTCAGGGTCTTTACGGAAGTCCGCATGACGAACCCAAGGTTTACCTTCACCGAAGTCTAGTACGCTCTTCTCCCAGAACTCGTTGAATTCTGGCATTTCAAACTTACCTTCGTTCGCTTTTTTACAATCGTTGTAAAGGCTTTCGATCCATTCCATCTCGCTCATACCACGAGTGTATTCTTCGCGGCGACCAAAACGCTGAGTTAGTTCACTCATGATTTGGAAGTCAGGCTTAGATTGGAACAATGGATCAACTAGGCGATGCATCGCAATCAGACCTTTGTTCGAGTATGAACCGTATACGTCGATGTCGTTACGTTCCCATTGCGTACACGCCGGTAGAACGATATCTGAGAAACGACATGTCGCAGTCCAAGCAAACTCGATCGTTACAACCGTTTGAAGCTTGCGGAACGCTTTCTTCATGCGGTTACGATCTTGATGGTGGTGCCATGGGTTACAACCCGAGATAACCATCATCTTGAAGTCTGGCAGTTTCACTTTACCGCCGTTGTAGTTGATCTCTTTGCCAGGCTCTAGCAGACAGTCGATCCAACGTGCAACAGGGATAGTACGACTGTAACCGTTAAAGTCGTTGTTGTCCCACTTCGGTTTCATACCTTGGTCAAGGTTACGAGGGAAACCACCAGGGCCCGCGAAACCAGTAGAAGGCACACCGATACTTGAGTAGTGGTGACCGTAAGAGATACCACCGCCAGGTAGACCGATTTGACCAACCATTGCAGCAACCACAGCCGCTGCCCAGTATGGCTGCTCACCGTGCTCTTGACGCTGGATACACCAACCCATCAGGATCTGTGTACGACCGCTGACTAGCATGCGTGCGAATTCACGGATCTTGTCCGCTTTCACGCCACAAATCGCTGCTGCCCATTCAGGCGTCTTCTCTACTTTGTCTTTTGTCTTACCTTGAACGTATTGAATGAACTCTTCAAAGCCGAGACAGTAAGTATCAATGAACTTCTTATCGTACAGGTTTTCGTTGTACAACACGTGTGCCACAGCGAGCATGAACGCTACGTCTGTCAGCGGGTTGATGTACAAGTGATCGTTCTCTAAGTAGCGCTGAGTTTTGTTCTTCACTGGGTCTACAGATAGAACGTTGATCTCACCTTTCGCCACTTTTTCTTTTAGTTGTGCAAGGTACTTAAACGACTCATGCGTTTCACAGTTCCAACCTACTTGAAGGTTTTTCACTGGGTCGTTAGCCCAAAGAACGATGTTGTCAGAGTTTTCTAGGATCTCAGACCAAGACGTACCTTGTGCATAAACTTCGGTTGAGCCTAGCACGTACGGCATAATGGTTTGACCTGCACCCGTCGAGTAGTCACCTACTTTAGTGATGAAGTTGCCATGCATACCTACTGCACGTTGCATGTGCGCAGTACAGTTGTTAAACGAACCCGTTTGGTTCCAACCTGTTTGACCTGCATGCAGCGCCCATGGGCCGTAGTCTTTTTGAATACGTTCTAGCTCACGGTAGAACAAGTCTAGCGCTTCATCCCAAGTTACTCGGATGAAACGGTTGTTACCGCGAGTATCCGCGCTGTATTTATGTTTCTTCAACCAATCTAGACGAACCATTGGGTAACGAACACGTGAAGGGCTGTAGATAATACCCTTAATGCCGTTCAACATTTCTGTTGGGTTTTTGTCTAGCTCTAGCGGCTTGATCTCTTGAACTTTACCCGCGTAGATGTGGGCGCGGAACGCGCCCCAATGAGAACCGGTTACTTTCCAAGTACCTGTCGTCTCAACGGCATTTGCAGAGGCGGATGCCAATAAGCTAGGACCAATTACTGACGCTGCACTTGTGGTTGCTACACCTTTAAGAAAACTTCTTCGTGTAATAGCCATTTAAAATTACTCCAATCCGACGCTTATTAATGGTGACCTTCAGCATAATCTGAAGAGTGTTTCTGTAGATACTTCAAGATCAGTGCTTCACTGTCTGTATCTAGGTTAACGAACGCCAACATACCGTCGAACATACCTGGCCAGGTGTTCGCGTCGAAGTGCGCTTCCGCAGGTTGAGTGTGACATACAGAACAATTGGTCTTGTAGGCTTCACGAGATTTTTCCCAAACAGGATTGATGTCGTTCAGCATAGACTCTTTCTTAATCCATACTTTCGCCGCTACTTTTTCCCAAGGAAGGCCTGTTAGCTCATCCACTTTTTTCTCACCAGTCGTCACAATGTTGCTGTCTGTTGCTGCTTCTTTCATCAGAGACGCAGTCGCAATGTTCTTACCGAAGTCTTCTTGAATTACACGACCAAAACCTTTTGCTTTGCGCCAACCGTCAATTTCGATCTCAACAAACTCGCCTTTGTCTTCAAGAACTTTAACGGTCGATGCAGGATTAAGAAGACCAGCTTCTTTACTGCCTTGCGCATCAAAGTAAATTGGTAGGTGACGAACGCTCACGAGTTGCTGACCAACGCCGTAATCCGTGTTAGAAGTCATACCCTCTAGATCACCCACGATACCGCCAATGCTGTCCATGCCTGCTGGTAGGTTGTGCGCAATACCCTTGTGACAGTCAACACAGCTTTGATCTTTCTCAGCGGCTTGCTTCATTTGGATACGAGCCGTAGGAGACATTTGCTCGAAATCCATCGATTCGTAGTTGTGACAGTTTTTACACTCCAGAGATTTGTTTGCCGAGAAACGATCCCATTCGTGTTTAGCAAGTTCGATACGACGCTCTTCGAACACACCCGGTTCGTCGTAGTTGCCAAATACTTGTGCAAATACTTCTTTAGAAGCTTGCATCTTACGAGCGATCTTATCTGTCCAGTTATGTGGAACGTGACAATCAGGGCAGGTAGCACGAACACCAGAGTGGTTTTTCCAGTGCACCGTTTCTTGTAGCTCAACGTACACGTTGTCACGCATTGTGTGACAACTAATACAGAATTCTTCTGTGTTGGTTGCTTCTAGAGCGGTGTTAAAGCCACCCCAAAAGATAACACCAGCAATAAAGCCGCCCATAGTCAGCACACCTAGGCTGATATGTACAGCTGGGCGCGTCATAGTACGCCACAGTTTAATGATTAATGATTTCATTATTTGCTCTCTTAAAATCTTTTCAAAAGTGTGGTTATGAGCTCACTGGCTTACATGCCGTGCGCGCCTGGAGGTCCAAAGAAGAAGACTTGCAACATCCAAACGATGAACCCGTAGCCGCCAACAAAGGCCACACTCAGAATTGGGAAGAGAACAACTGCAATGAAGAGGAACGACTTCCACTCCAGGGAGCGTTTTTCACCACTCTCAATTTTATTAACATCACTCATACATTTGCCTATTTTGTATCTAGTGTTATTGAAAAGCCCGCGTAACCAAGCTTAAGTTTTTTACAATCTCTAATGGAAAATGTTAGACCATACTAATAGTAGGGTTCAATCAAATAAGCGACCTCAGACCTTGTAATTCAACACTTTTTTGAGCTCATCCAGAGATATGATGGATTGATGTTATTTATTAAAAAACATGAACAGATGTGACAAAATAAGTCTTTTAAGGAGTTGTTAAATAACCAACATTTAAGAAACATCGATCACATTTAAATCGTAATTACCATGCCATAAATCGACTTAAAAACTCCGAAAAAGATAACCGTTTGTAAACAAAATGCTGCGTATTAATGTCGAAAATAGCACTCAAGATTTACTTTAAGAACAGCAAAAAGTGCACGTAGTGGTTCATATAAAGGGGAGGCTTAGATACAATTATTCGCGTATTTTCAAGGAGCGATTATGGACAACGTGGTGGATATAAGCTGGGTCAAACTGGCACTGTTTGGTTTGATTTTATTGGTCCCCTTCTTTATCAATGCCCGCTACAAATTAGGGATAGCAAAAGACACCATAATCAGTGTTATCCGAATGACACTTCAGCTCATATTGATTGGCGTGTATTTAGAATATCTTTTTCAATTAAACAGCTTACTTGTCAATATACTTTGGCTTGCCATCATGCTACTGATTGGTGCCAGCTCAATTGCGGGAAAAGCTCGCTTACCTAAAAAGCCACTTATGCTTCCGCTACTAACGGGCCTTACCTGTGGTCTAATACCACTTCTGATAGCAATTACAGCAGGCTTAGTGCAACCATCCCCTATTTACAATGCGCAGTACATGATCCCACTTGCTGGTATGTTATTGGGTAACAGCTTGAGTAGTAATATCATCGCTCTTCAGAATTTGTTTACGGCTTTTGAGCAGAGACAAGCAGAATATGAGGCTGCAATCTCACTTGGAGCCTCTCCTCGCTACGCATCCTTCCCCTTCATTCAGGAGGCTCTTAGAAAGTCCCTTGCCCCGACTTTAGCTTCTATGGCCACTACAGGGCTGGTTACCTTACCGGGTATGATGACCGGTCAAATTCTAGGTGGCGCGAGCCCGATGGTTGCGATTAAATACCAGTTAGTAATTATGCTGGCTATTTTCGTCATGTTGAGTGCCTCCGTAACCATAACGTTAGAAATGACATTGCGCTGGGTACAAACCAAAGAAGGCCGAATAAAGATAAAAATCGAGCAACCCGAATCGACCAAAACTCATGGTTAGCTGGCGCTTGTGGGTAAAGACCGTTAAACAACTTATATTGCCAAGTCGAACATACTTATAACTGAATAACTCAACTATTCTTCGAGCACTCATCAAGACGCTTTCAGATGAAAAGTCAGGCAGAATTCTTTTTGATATAAGCCTCTAATTTTATGAAATTTTCTTTGCAAGTTTAGATACGCACGACCTTTGATACAGGTTATCCACAGAAAATGTGGATAAGCCCCCAAAACCCATACGCAACCAGAAACATAGCAACATAAGTGATCAATCGAATCGTCATGCATTGATCACGTGACTGACATGTTCTAATTTTAAAGTAAAGGCAGTGACCACAAACTTGGAGAGACGTACATGGATGTCTTAATGATCAAAGAAAATTACGATGAACTCCTGTCCGATGCACCTCTGGATTGGCTCGTTCAAGAACCAAAGGAAGTAACTTCTCATTGGCTCCCAACCGATTTTGGCATCAACGAAGAGTTGATTTAACATGACTCGACTTATTTGACATTTGCAGAGACAAATAAAAAGAAAGGCGAACCATCTGGTTCGCCTTTCTTGTGATCTTCTAAACTTATCGCAAATGGTTATCTTCATCGCGTAGATAAATCATCCAATACCACATGCCAACAAATACGCCACCACCAATAATGTTTCCTATCGTAACAGGAATTAGGTTGTTTACGATGAACCCCATCATGTTTAAGTCCGCGTAGTTTGCAATATCTGCCCCTGTCATTTGCCAAAACGCTTCTGGCGCAAAGTACTTAATACCAATCGCCATAGGTACTTGGAACATGTTCGCAATACAGTGCTCAAAACCTGCCGACACGAACATAGCCACAGGCAAAATCATGACCGCTATTTTATCTGTCAATGTTCGCCCACTAAACGTCATCCAAACTGCAATACAAACTAATACGTTACACATAATGCCAAGCGCAACAGCAGCAAAGAAACCATGATGTAATTTGTGTTGGGAGATCGCCATCGCGTTAAGACCAACTTGGCCATGATCAAACATATATTGCTTGGTAACTAGCATACAGGCCACGAGCAAAATGGCCCCAACCATATTGCCAAAGTAAACCACCAACCAGTTTTTGATAAGTGCTTGCCAAGAGATTTTTCCACTCGCACGCGCAACTAGTGTCAGCACAGAGCTAGTGAAAAGCTCGCCGCCAGTAACCACCACCAAAATCAAACCAAGGCTAAATGCCAGACCACCAATGAGTCGTGTAATGCCCCAAGGCAGCTCGCCTGCGCCTGTCGTTACCGTGGTATAGAAGATGAAAGCAATACCAATATGAAGCCCCGCAGAAATGGCGAGCAGAAAAGATTTGATTGGAGCTTTCGTTGCTTTGCCTACCCCCACTTCAGCCGCGCGTTCCGCAGCTTGTGGCGGTAATAGTGAGTCAAACTGATTAAAGTTCATTCTGGTGTAACATTTAGAAACATTTAAAGAGGCGCGGATAATCGCTCTATTTCCCTATTTTTTCAAGTGCTATTTGGCGTGTTTACTAAAATCGTTGTTATTGGGAGATCAAGCAATAAATAGCGCCTATCATTCGCTACCGTAAGTATCATTGATACTTAACAAGTATTCGGCCTTTCGAACAAAGATCCTGCGTTATATCAGCCTGATAGCGCCATACTTAACACTTCTTGTCGTTGAATGTTGCCCAACGCTACTTTTCAGACTAGCTTGGTAAAAAAAGCGCAAAGGAATCATTTATGAAATATTCAGCTGAACATATCGCCGAATTGAATCTACTTCTTCAGTTCGACCTAAGTAGTGCTGCAACTGGTATTAAAGTTCATACAGACGCGTCAGAAGAAATGCAGGCAGCCGTTGCTCGTCTATATAAGAAGCAACTTTGTACACAGCCTGACGGTGGTTATCTAACAGACGAAGGCATTGAAGTTGCAGAACATGCAGATAAGATTTTGAGAGTTCTGTCTGTGTAATTTGAACAAAAAACGCCACCGAACTCGGTGGCGTTTTTTAGTCCTATATTTTTCCTGTCGATGCCTGTGGCAATAATCGCTTTTTCATTTTGCTAAATGGTTGAACCTTGTCATACAACCAGTTAAAACCAGTGGCATAAAATAGGAAGAAAACGAGGAAGCCGGCTTCCAGCATCAGAGCTTGAAGAAGCGTAATTTCTAAGAACCAGGCAATCACAGGTAGAGAGATAAAGATTAATCCTCCCTCGAAACCAATAGTGTGTCCAAGCCGCATCGCTAAACTTCGCTCAGCTCGATTGTCACCAAACCACTTATCAAAATACAAGTTGTAGATGTAGTTCCATATCACGGTATACATGCTCAACCCGACCCCAACCAACGCGAGATCACTAGAACCCTTTCCAGTGATCAATGAAGCCGCTGGTACAATAATCGCGAGTGCGATTAACTCAAAAAGTACTGCATGAAAAATTCGTTCGTTACGAGTCATATTTCTCTGTCCAAATAGTTCTACTCAATGCTTAGAATTTTATCTATCATTTAGATAACCAAAAGTTAGATACCATCGGTTTAAGCGATATGTTTACCATCGAACAACTGCAAGCTTTCATTGCTACATCAGAAGCAGGATCATTTTCAGGAGCAGCTAGAAAACTGGGGCGAGCTCAATCTGTAGTGAGCCAGCACATCATGAATATGGAGATCGACTGTGGTGTTGAGCTTTTCGATCGATCAGGCAGGTACCCTAAATTAACTGAGAATGGCCTCGCGCTCGTACCTTATGCACAAGCAACAATCAGCCAACTCGACCGCCTAAACAATAGGGCATCGCAGCTCTTTTCCACGCCAACGAACAAATTAGTCTTAGCTATTGATGAAGGGATTCCTCTGACTCGCTTGCCGGATGTGCTAAAGAAGTTAGAGCAACGCTTTCCACACTTACAAGTTGAATGCTTAACGGCTTCAAGCCCTGATATCATTGAATTGGTTAAGTCGGAACGCGCCACGACTGGGATTATTTTGAGTGATTTACAAATGCCAAGACACATCGATTTCACCAATCTTGGCAATATTGCATTTGATGTCTATGTCTCTTCAACACATCCTTTAGCAAAGCAGCAAATCACTCACATTGATCAACTAAAACAACATCGTCAATTGGTCATACGATCCAAAAGTGCAGAGCCATGTGGTCTCAATCAAGCATTTAGCCCAGATATCTGGTACGCTGATAACTACTATATTTTGTTGGAATTGGCGAATAAAGGGTTTGGTTGGTGCTTTCTACCACAGCATTTAGTCGCGTATTCACCTAATACATTAAAAAAGGTTGGGGATGATTTCACAAAACTGGCTTGGCAAGTCAATGTTGACCTTATTCAGCACCAGAAATGGCATTCAGATCCCCTCCATCAACAAGCCAAAGCAGAACTGCTCAACCTATTCGGGCAGACATAAGTAAGTAGGAAGACCCAAATGGCAAATACATTGATCGTAGGTGCAGGCTGGCTCGGAACTCCGCTAGCAGAAACATTGATGAAAGATGGACACTATGTTGTCGTCACTCGTCGTAGCCAAACTCGATTAAAAGAGTTACCCACCTCATTAACTCACTCCGCATTGTTCGATTTCAATCAATTGAACGCCACAGCACGGCTAGATGAGTTGCTCAAACAGCATCAAATTACGCACGTTATCGGTGCTTTTCCTCCAGGGTTTCGTAAAGGACGCGGTCAAGAATATGCCCAGCAATGGCAAATACTTGCCAACGCAGCTAAGCAAAACAACGTTGAAAAACTTCTCATGATCAGCTCTACCACGGTTTACCCTAACCTTGCTTCCGATATGGAAGAAGCTGACGCGTCACTCTCTTTAGCAGCCGAAAGCCCTTATTTCTCTGATAATGCACGTATTATGCTTCAAGCAGAGCAGCATGTTATCGACTCGAATATTAGCTTTGTTATTCTACGTTGTAGCGGATTAATCGGGCCAGATAGACACCCATCTCGCTTTGCAGCAAGGCTTCAACAAGTTAGTCGTAAAGCACCAGCTAATATGCTTCATCAAGATGATGCTGTCTCGGCTGCGAAATTTGCCTTAGGCAATTTAAGCAACCAAGTCATTAATGTGACGACACCTCATACTGTCAGCAAGGCTGAGTTCTACCAAGCTGCCATAAACAAAATCGGAAGTGAGATACCTCTTCCACCCGTCACAGAGCAAGCTGACAAGCGTATTCTTGCTGACAAACTACTCTCACTTGGTTATCGATTTCACTTCAATTCAACTTTGGATGCGCTATGAGACTCTATAGACATATAGAAACGCTTTGGGATTACATGCAACTCAAACATAAACTGAAGCCTGCGGACTGTTTGTTTGTGATGTGCAGTAATGATGTGCGTGTAGCGGAGCACGCTGCCAAGCTCTACCACCAAAAGTTGGCACCTTTGATTGTATTTTCAGGGGGGGAAGGTCGCTTCACAGATGGACTGTTTGAAAAAAGCGAAGCAGAAACCTTTGCCGAGATTGCAAAGATGTCGGGCGTTCCAAGTGAAGCAATTTTGCTCGAAACTGAATCCACAAACAGTGGAGAAAATGTTCGCTTTACTGAGCAACGATTAAAAGAGGAAGGAAAACAGTGTTTCTCGTTTATTCTGGTACAAAAACCGTTTATGGAGCGTAGAGCAATCGCGACATTTGAAAAACAGTGGCAGTCACCCTACACTCAGCTCCAAGTAAGCTCTGCGGCTCTTCCATTTTTTGAATACATTAATGAAGACATGCCATTAATGATGGTGCTAGAAGCACTAATGGAAGATTTCTCTCGCGTAAAAAGCTATCCAGAGAAAGGATTTCAAACCAAGCAGAACATCCCTCATCAAGTCGAATCTTCTTACCAGGTTTTACTCGAGCGGTTTGGTTTTGACTTAGTCTAACTTTTTCTAACCGACAACAAAAAGCCACCAAGTTCGGTGGCTTTTCTGTATCAATGCGGCTTATTTACCGAGCGCTTCTTTGTAATGTTGGCGGCATACGGAGACATACTTATCGTTACCGCCGATCGCAACTTGATCGCCTTCTTTAATTGCCACGCCGTGTTCATCGGTACGAATAACCATATTCGCTTTGCGGCCGCAATGGCAGATTGTTTTGAGCTCAACCAGCTTGTCTGCCCAAGATAATAGATACTTACTGCCTTCAAAAAGTTCGCCTAGAAAATCGGTGCGAAGGCCGTAACACAATACTGGAATATGCAACTTATCAACGACTTCAGTAAGTTGATAAACTTGTTCTTTCGACAAGAACTGACACTCATCAACAAGAATACAGTGACGTTTTTCAACCTCATTCAGAGCTGCGATCTCCTGATACAAATTGGTATCCTGACGAAATAAATGTGCGTCAGATTGAAGACCAATACGAGAGCTCACTTTACCGACACCAAAACGATCATCTAGCGCAGCCGTAAAAATAACTGGCGTCATGCCGCGTTCTTGATAGTTGAAAGAGGATTGAAGAAGCGTTGTTGATTTACCCGCATTCATTGCTGAGTAATAGAAATACATCTGAGCCACAGAGCATTACCTAAAGTTAAAGTTTTAATTTATGGAAATGGAAAATAAAAGGGCTGAATTATCAGCCCTTTAAAAATGAAAATTCAATTACTTACGACGCCACGTTGTGCCTTCTGGACCATCTTCCAGAACAATGCCCATTTCGGTCAGCTTGTCACGAGCCATATCTGCATTCGCCCAATCTTTCGCAGCGCGAGAGTCATTACGCAGCTTGATCAGAGCTTCAATTTCAGCCACTTCATCATCGTTACCCGCATCACCTTTTAGGAAGGCTTCAGGATCTTGGTGAAGAATACCGATCACGTCAGCTAGTTCACGCATTAGCGCACCGAGTTCGCTCGCTTTCTCTAGGTTTTCTGTCTTCAGACGGTTAACTTCTCGCGCCATGTCGAACAGTACTGAGTAAGCTTCTGGTGTGTTGAAGTCATCGTTCATCGCTGCAGTGAAGCGAGATACGTATTCTTCACCACCAGCAGGCGCAGCGTTTAGGTCTAAACCACGTAGAGATGTGTACAGGCGCTCAAGCGAAGCACGTGCTTGGTTTAGGTTATCTTCGCTGTAGTTTAACTGGCTACGGTAGTGACCAGACATTAGGAAGTAACGCACTGTTTCAGCATCGTAGTGACCAAGAACGTCACGGATAGTAAAGAAGTTACCTAGAGATTTAGACATCTTCTCACGGTCTACCATTACCATGCCGCTGTGCATCCATGTGTTCACGTATTGTGTATCGTGTGCACAGCATGATTGCGCGATTTCATTTTCATGGTGTGGGAACTGAAGGTCAGAACCACCGCCGTGAATGTCGAAGTGGTTACCTAGGATTGAAGAGTTCATTGCTGAACACTCAATGTGCCAACCTGGACGACCTGGACCCCATGGTGACTCCCACGTTGGTTCACCCGGCTTTGACATCTTCCAAAGAACAAAGTCTAGAGGGCTGCGTTTTGCTGTTTCGATATCAACGCGCGCGCCAGCTTGAAGCTGATCAAGGTCTTGCTTAGAAAGCTTGCCGTATTCGTTGAATTTACCTACTTCAAACATTACGTCACCGTTATCTGCAACGTATGCAAAACCGCGCTCGATTAGCTTCTCAACCAATTCGATGATTTCAGCAATAAACTGTGTCGCACGAGGTTCAACGTCCGGACGTTTCATGTTCAGCGCATCAAAATCAGCGTGCATTTCACCAATCAAACGCTCAGTCAATGAATCGCAAGACTCACCATTTTCTGCGGCACGTTTGATGATCTTATCGTCGATATCTGTGATGTTACGTACAAACGTCAGATCATAGCCCAAGTAGCGAAGGTAACGTGATACAACGTCAAAAGAGACGAAAGTACGACCGTGACCAATGTGACAGAGATCGTAGATGGTAACTCCACAGACATACATACCGACTTTGCCAGCTGTAATTGGTTTGAATTCCTCTTTCTGTCTTGTGAGTGTGTTATATATCTTTAACATGATCTCTATCTATGATTGTGAATGAATAAAAGAAGATGAGTATATCAACTCCAACCTAGTTAGGTAATAGCAATTAACCGATAAAACGATAATCGGCTAAACTTCAAGCACAAAACGAAGAATTTCCTCTTCCTGAGTTTTTAAAGCACTAGAACTTAGGCTAGAATCTCGGGCTCAACACAACACAGTAAAGGAAAGTAGCATGATCACCCTTCACACTAATTTTGGTGACATCAAGATTCAACTAAACGAAGAGAAAGCGCCAGAGACAAGCGCAAACTTCCTTCAGTACTGCCGCGACGGTTTCTACGACAACACGCTTTTCCACCGTGTTATTGACGGCTTCATGATCCAAGGTGGTGGTATGGAGTCTGGTCTACGTGAAAAAGCGACTCGTGCACCTATCAAGAACGAAGCAAACAACGGCCTAAGCAACAAAGTGGGTACACTTGCTATGGCACGTACTATGGAGCCGCATTCAGCAAGCTCTCAGTTCTTCATCAACGTAAACAACAACACATTCCTAGACTTCCGTAGCGAAAGCCTAGACGGTTGGGGTTACTGTGTGTTCGGTGAAGTAATCGAAGGCATGGACATCGTAAATAAGATCAAAGGCGTTAGCACTGGTTCTTACGGCATGCACCAAGACGTACCTCTAGAAGACGTAGTAATCACTGGTACAACAATTGAAGAGTAATTCTTAGGAATTATTTTTAAAAGATAAGTTAATGGGGAGGCATAGCTTCCCCTTATTTCTATGACGACATTATTTATTTCCGATCTTCACCTTACCCCATCACGTCCTGATATCACGGAATGTTTTGTGACGTTCATGCGAACAGAAGCAACAAAAGCTGATGCACTTTATGTACTCGGCGATCTGTTTGAGTTCTGGATTGGTGACGATGACAACACCCCTTTTGCAGACCAAATCCGTGCAGAATTTAAAGCACTGACGGATGCGGGTGTGCCAACTTTTTTCATCCAAGGCAATCGAGATTTTTTACTCGGCAAACGCTTTTGCAAAGAAACCGGTATGACATTACTCGACGATGTCTGCACGATTGATCTTTATGGTCAAAAAGCCGTAATCCTACATGGCGATACGCTCTGCATTGACGATGTGAAATACCAAGAGTTTAGAAAAACCGTTCACAAACCATGGCTACAATGGTTGTTTAACCGTATTCCTTGGTTCATTAAGAAGAAAATTGTCTCAAAAGTTCAATCCGATATTCGTGATGATAAAATGAGCAAGTCATTAGATATCATGGACGTCAACCAAAATGAGGTCGAGAAAGTGATGTCTCAGAACTGCGTCAACTTAATGATTCATGGTCACACACATCGCCCGTACACACATTTTTTTGACGTCGATGGCGTTAAAAAGACCCGAATTGTTTTAGGGGATTGGTATACGCAAGGCTCAGTTTTAAAAGTAAATTCTGATAGTTTTGACCTACAAACGAGACCGTTCATACAGAATTTGCGTTAAGCATGTAGAGCGTGTAGAAGATTCACGCTCAAGTCGTAGATATTTTGTAAAAAATCGCTATTATCATAATACTAAGTTAAACAGAACGAAGTACCTAATTGAAGTATTCTTACGTAGCTCGCCAACCGATTCTGGATAGAGAAAAACGAACCATAGGTTACGAACTCCTCTTTCGAGACGGCCCTAAAAATACCTTCCCTGAAGTAGAACCAGAGCTGGCTACTAGTCGACTGCTATCCGATCATTTTTTGTCGACGCATTACAACACATTAGGAAACAAACTTGGCTTTGTTAACTTTCCGCATCAAAGCTTGGTAAACTTGGTCCCAACTTTGTTCCCTAAAGAATCTCTCGTCATTGAAGTCCTTGAAGACTGCGAACCGACAGAAGAACTGTTAGAAGCCATCAAGCACCTTCATGAGTGCGGATACAAAATTGCTCTGGATGATTTTGTTCCGACGAAAGCTTGGAAGCGTTTTCTTCCATACGTTTCCATGATCAAGTTTGATATTAGACTTGTGCCGATCAAGAAAGCTGCCATTTTTATTCAGGCGTTGAGCCCATTTAAAATCGACTTTCTTGCGGAAAAGGTAGAGACCTATGAAGAGTTTGAGCAAGCTCTAGAAGCCGGTTTTAACTATTTTCAAGGGTATTTTTTTAGCAAACCTGAGATGATCCAGAAAAAACGGTTGAACCCCGCGTTTCTTACCGTCATCCAACTTTGTAAAGAGATTGCAGATAAGCCCATCGACTTCAATGAGGTTGAACGTCTGTTTTCGATTGATGTGACGCTGTCATACAAGCTGCTTACTTACGTAAATTCAGGATATACATTAACGACTAAGATCAAATCGTTCAGACAGGCGCTTATTTATCTGGGTGAAGAGCGACTACGACGCTTTATTTCCTTAGTTGCAATTGCGTCCGTTCAAGAAGATAAACCTGACTCTCTTTACTCTTTAGCGATTCAGCGTGCACGAATGTGTGAACTGTTACTTAGTCAAATGAACACTAGGTATGACCCTGGGCAGGCTTTTTTGACAGGCATGTTTTCTTTACTCGGCTCTTTGCTCGATCAACCGCTCTCGGATGTCATTGAAGATATCCCCGTTGACGAAGATATAAAACTCGCATTAACCAGTCGAAAAGGCGTACTTGGTCACTTACTTTCGATGACGATCGCCTATGAACAAGCGGACTGGGAGTTAGCCGAGCGATATTGCACCGTTCTTAAATTAACCGAACCTCAATTAGCGGACGCTTTTAATCAATCTACCGAGTGGGCTCAAGAACTGCTGTCTCAAACGCCCTAAATCGCTATAATGCCTCACCTCCAGCCTCGCAATTGTGAGGTTGTTTGTTTTTACCGCTTAATTAATCGAGATTTCATTTTATGGCTTCTTCTTGCCCTTGCGGATCTAACCGCACCTACCAACAGTGTTGTGAAATTGCCCACAACAACCATGCTGACGTCACCACTCCAGAGCAGTTAATGCGCTCTCGTTACAGTGCGCATGTGTTAGGTCTAGTCGATTACGTGGTCAACACTTATCATCCAAGCTGTAATGCAGAAGAGCAACGTGAAGGCATTGCCCAATCTATCGACAGCGATTGGTGCAAACTTGAAGTTGTAAAAACAGAAGCTGGCAGTAATAACAATGAAGGCTTTGTAGAGTTTAGCGCTTATTTTGATGAAGACGGCAAACGCTACTGCATGACCGAGCGTTCTCGTTTCGTGAAAGAAAATGGGCTTTGGTACTACATTGACGGCACGTTTCCAGAAAAAGAGCTAGAAGAAGAACCAGAACAAGATCCTCGCCTAAACCAACCAGTGAGTAGCCTAAAAGTAGGTCGCAACGACCCGTGTATCTGTGGAAGCGGTAAGAAATTTAAGAAGTGTTGTGGGTAAGATCATCCACTCCTAGCTTATTGAGCTCTCTTTAATGAGATTCCTGATCTCGTCTAGGCTCGTTGGAGTGACGTGAATATATGTACCTGTTTGAAGTAAATAACTCTACTGCAAGCACCATTAGAAAATATACCGTCATTCTTAACAGCGAGGAACGAGTGTGATTCAGAATCTAATCGCTACTAGCACTGTTGCCGGTTTTACCCCGAATCAAGAACACTAAATTAAAAAAGCCCCTAGGCTCGAGAGCATAGGGGCTTTCACTTATCTATAGCAAGCTTACTTATGACGCTCTTTCAGTTTGTTCACTACGTCATTCATCGATAAGCCTTGGTCTTGAAGCAATACCATTAAGTGATAAATCAAATCTGCTGATTCACACACTAACTCCGCCTTATCGCCCGACGTCGCCGCAAGCGCGACTTCAACGCCTTCTTCGCCCACTTTTTGCGAAATACGCTTGGTGCCACGGGCATAAAGACTGGCAGTATAAGAGGAATCTGGGTCGGCACTCTTGCGGGCAGCCAGTAACTGCTCAAGTTGATGAAGCCACACCATTTGTGACTCCTCTTGAGGGTCCACATCCCAGCAAGTTGTGTTACCCAGGTGACACGTAGGGCCAATGGGATTAACTTTCACCAGTAGCGTATCGTTGTCGCAATCGAGCTGCATGTTCACCAATTGCAATACGTTGCCAGAAGTCTCACCTTTCGTCCAAAGACGTTGCTTGGTACGAGAGAAAAACGTCACTTGACCCGTTTCGCCCGTTTTTGCCAACGCATCTTGGTTCATGTAACCCATCATCAGCACTTGGCTTGATTGGAAATCTTGTACGATGGCAGGTACCAGACCATCCACCTTTTCCCAGTTGATTCGCTCAGCTAGCGAACTTACTTCGGCGGCTTTCACACTCATAGTCGTACCTCAATGCCTTGTTGTTTCAAATACTGCTTTAATTCACCAATGTTGATGACTTGTTTGTGGAATACCGATGCGGCAAGCGCGCCATCCACATTGGCTTTTTGGTATGCTTCCGCAAAGTGCTCCATAGCACCCGCGCCACCCGATGCAATCAGCGGTACATTACATACTTCGCGCACCATATTCAGTTGTTCGATATCGTAGCCGTTACGCACACCGTCTTGGTTCATCATGTTCAGTACGATTTCACCAGCGCCGCGTTTTTGTACTTCTTGCACCCAATCACGCGTTTCCCATTGGGTCGCTTTGGTGCGTTCTTCATCACCAGTAAACTGGTAAACCTGATACTTGCCCGTCTCTTTGTCGTAGTATGAATCGATACCAACGACGATACATTGCACACCAAACTTATCAGCAAGGTCAGTAATCAACTGAGGGTTCGCCAAGGCAGGAGAGTTAATAGATACCTTATCTGCACCAAACTCAAGAATGCGCGCCGCGTCCTCTGCTGATTTAATGCCACCAGCCACACAGAACGGAATATCAATCACTTCTGCAACGCGAGCGACCCAACTTTTATCAACGACACGCCCATCACTTGAAGCGGTAATATCGTAGAACACAAGCTCGTCAGCGCCTTCTTCAGCATAACGCTGTGCCAGAGGAACGATGTCGCCAATGATTTCGTGGTTGCGGAACTGGACGCCCTTCACCACTTGTCCATCACGAACATCAAGACATGGAATTATTCGCTTTGCCAGCATGCAAATGCCTCCTCTGCTGTGAATTTACCATCTAACAGCGCACGACCAACAATCACACCAGCCACACCGCTGCCTTTTAGCGCTTCGATATCTGCTAATGAGCCAATGCCACCTGAAGATTGAAACTGCACTTGTGGGTACTGTTTACATAGGTCGACATAAAGCTCTACGTTTGAGCCTTCTAGCGTACCGTCACGAGAAATGTCCGTACAAAGCACGTGCTGCAAACCTACCGTCAGGTAATCGTTGATCAGAGCTTCGATAGTCACGCCTGAATCTTCTTGCCAACCAGAAATCGCTACTTTACGTGTGCCGTCTTGATCGATGTTGATGTCTAGCGCGAGAACGATTTTCTCTGCACCGTATTTTTCCATCCAACCTTTCACAAGCTCTGGTTGTTTTACTGCTGTTGAGCCAACGACAACACGCTGAGCCCCCGCTTCTAGCAGATCAATCACGTCTTGCTCTGTGCGCACTCCGCCACCGATTTGGATGTTCGCTGGCGTGCTTGCTAGTAGCTTTGCAATTAAATCAAGTTGACGTGCTGTCGTGTCTTTCGCGCCAGTTAAATCCACCAAGTGCAGCCAGTTAGCACCAGCTTGGTGGTACAAGTTGAACTGCTCTGCTGGGTCGACTTTGTACTCAGTTACTTGGCCGTAATCACCTTGATAAAGGCGAACCACCTGTCCTTCAATTAAATCAAGAGCTGGAATAATCACACTAAATCCCTTTTATAATTCTAAGAAGTTTTGAATAAGCTTCGCGCCCGCTTTTGAAGAACGCTCAGGGTGGAATTGCACGCCGTAATAGTTACCGCTTTGTACTGCTGCTGTGAACGGGTTGCCGTATTCACATTCCGCAATCGTGTAATCCCCAACAGGCATCGCAAAGCTGTGCACGAAGTAGAAATACTCTCCTTCTTCAATATCTTTGAAAAGTGGATTACCTGCTTTTGCAGAGACCGTGTTCCACCCCATATGCGGCAACGGCAAATCGCCAGTTTGTAGTAGCTTCACTTCGCCATCACAAAGTCCAAGACACTCAACTAACTCGTCGGCTTTCTGCCCTTTCTCTTGAGACACTTTGCCCAACAGTTGCATGCCTAAACAGATACCTAGTAATGGCTTTTCTACCTGTTTTACCAAGCTGATCAGATCGCGCTCTTCTAGGTTCTTCATCGCTTCGCTGGCGGTTCCCACACCCGGTAGGAATAGCTTATCTGCGGATAATACGACTTGCGGATCTTTTGAAATCGTTACGTCATAGCCTAGGCGTTCAATGGCAAACTTCACCGAAGAAACGTTGGCACAGCCAGTATCGATAATGACAACTTTCTGTTCTGTCACTGTTTTTCTCCTTGCTAACGTTAGCCTTAAAGCACGCCTTTACTACTTGGTAGCTCAGTGCCTTCTACTTTGATTGCTTGGCGTAACGTACGACCAAACGCTTTAAATAGACTTTCAATGATGTGGTGATCATTGTTGCCCGCAGAAGAAAGGTGCAACGTACATGCTAATGTGTCAGTCAGAGAGCGGAAGAAGTGAACTACCATCTCTGTTGAAAGATCACCCACTTGCTCACGGCTGAATTGCGCGTCGAACTTAAGGTAAGGACGACCTGATAGGTCTAGTGCGCATTGCGCCAAACACTCATCCATTGGCAAACTAAAGCCAAAGCGACCAATACCACGCTTGTCACTCAGTGCTTCTTTCAACGCTTGACCCAACGCAAGAGCGGTATCTTCTACTGTGTGGTGATCATCAATGTGCAGGTCACCTTCCACTTTGCACACCATTTGGAATCCACCGTGCGTCGCAATTTGATCCAGCATGTGGTCAAAAAAGCCAAGACCTGTAGAAATATCGTTACCGCCTTGCTCGTCAAGGTTAACGAATACTTTAATGTCTGTTTCTTTTGTGGTTCGAACGACTTCAGCAACACGCGCCTTCACTGTGAGATCTTTTAGGATCTGTTTCCAGCCCATGGTTTCTGGGTTGTATTGAATGCCACGAATTGCCATGTTTTCTGCAAGTTGAAGATCAGTTTGACGATCGCCAATCACAACAGAATTTTGGAAATCCACTTTGCCACCTTGAAGGTACTCTTTTACCAAGCCTAATTTAGGCTTACGGCATGAACAGTTATCTTCATCAAAGTGAGGACAAATCAGCACGTCATCAAATTTCACACCTTGAGATTCAAAGATCTCCATCATCATGTTGTGTGGTGCATCAAAATCAGCTTGTGGGTAGCTGTCGGTACCCAAACCATCTTGGTTCGTGACCATCACTAGGCGGTATCCTGCATCCTGCAACGACAGCAGGCTTGGGATAACAAATGGTTCTAGTTTTAGCTTATCTAAACGGTCTACTTGAAAATCAATCGGCGGCTCAACAATTAAGGTGCCATCACGGTCGATAAAAAGGATTTTTTGTTGTTTGCTCACTCGAACTTCCTTATTGCTATTCTTTTGGCGCTCCCGCTATTGAGCGAGAGCGATAAATTCTGTCTCTATTTATGCGTAGTAGTTTCTGATAAATCCAAGCGTTTTTTCGCACTCGTCACGGTTACCCACACTGATACGCACACAGTTTTCAATTGGCGAGTTACGCAAAATAATGCCCGTATCCCAAGCCGCTTTGAAAAGGTCATCGCCATCTGGGAATTTCACCAATAGGTAGTTTCCCCACCCTTCAAACACTTCCAAGCCCGGAATCATTGAAAGGCCAACTTGCAAGTAAGCACGGTTTGCATTCAAATCGAGAACTTGAAACTTCGCTCGTGCTAAACCAGCTTCCGAAAGCGCCTGAGTCGCAATTTCTGCCACTGGAACTGGGACTGGGTAAGGTGCGATAACTTTAAGAAGTACATTAATCAGCTCTTCGTTCGCAAGCGTAAATCCACAACGCAGACCTGCAAGCGCAAAAGCTTTCGACAGAGTACGCAGAATTGCAAGGTTCGGGTATTGCGCCAGTAGGTCTACCGTTGACGCTTCTGGACAAAAATCGATGTACGCTTCATCCATTACCACGATTGCACGGTCTTTTGTCATCTCAAGCAGAGACACAATGTCTTCACGCTTAACCAAGTTACCCGTTGGGTTGTTTGGCGAACATACAAAAACCAGTTTCACGTTATCCAGATTAGCTTCGATGCCTGCAAGGTCTAGTTGCCAATCTGACGTTAGCGGCACGGTTTTACGCTCTACACCTATGGTTTCTGCACTGATGGCGTACATACCGTAAGTCGGTGGGCAGTAAAGAATCGCATCTTCACCCGGCTCACAGAAAGCACGAATCAGTAGTTCAATACTTTCATCAGCACCGCGAGAAGTCAGTGTTTGTTCTGGTTTAACACCCGCATACGCTGCGTAAGCGGAAATCAGTTCTTTCGGTTGGCATTCGCTGTAACGATTAAGACGAGCAAAGTCTGTTTTGTATTCATTGTTAAATGGTGATTCGTTGGCATTTAGCCATACGTCACCCGTACCACCGATTCGGCGAGCCGACATATAAGGGGTAAGCTGTTGGACTTGTTTACGCGCTAGCTTTTCCATCTCATTACTCTCTTATTCTTACTTACTTGCTAATTTTTCTACGCGGATAGTAACAGCACGTTTGTGAGCGTCCAGACCTTCCGCTTCAGCCATCGTGACTACCGTTGGTGCAAGGTTCTTTAAACCATCAGCAGAAAGCTCCTGAACCGTCATTCGTTTAGAGAAATCCGCCAAACCTAAGCTTGAATAAGTACGTGTGTAACCGTAAGTAGGAAGGACGTGGTTGGTGCCCGATGCGTAATCACCTGCTGATTCAGGCGACCAATCACCTAGGAAGATAGAACCTGCGTTATCTAATAGAGGTAAAAGCTCGCGTGGGTTCTTAGTCTGAACAATTAAGTGCTCAGGACCGTAGTAATTCGAAATGGAAACCGATTGAGTAAGAGACTCGGCAATGATGATCAAGCTTGAAGCCAATGCTTGCTCTGCGATGTCTGCACGAGATAGCTCCTTAAGCTGACGTTGAACCGCATCCGTCACTTGATCAGCAATCACAGGAGAAGGAGTCACAAGTACCACTTGAGAATCAGGACCGTGTTCCGCTTGGCTCAAAAGATCCGCAGCGATAAAGTCTGCATCTGCGGTTTCATCGGCAATCACAAGAACTTCTGATGGACCTGCTGGCATATCAATCGCAGCACCACGGAAATCATTGCTAACCTGACGTTTTGCTTCGGTCACGTAAGCGTTGCCCGGACCAAAGATCTTATCTACTTTCGATACAGTCTCGGTGCCATAAGCCATTGCAGCAACTGCTTGGCCACCACCGACGTTGTACACTTCATCAATGCCACACAGTTTCGCGACATAAAGGATCTCATCAGCGATTGGCGGTGGAGAACAAAGAACGACTTTACGACAACCTGCAATTTTTGCAGGAACGCCGAGCATCAAAACAGTCGATGGCAAAGGCGCACTGCCACCAGGAATGTACAAACCCACTTTTTGAATTGGACGTGTTACTTGTTCACAAAGAACACCTGGCTGCGTTTCCACCTTGATCGGTTGCGGCTTTTGCGCTTTGTGGAACTTAGAAATATTGGCGTAAGCTTGCTCTAGTGCGCTCTTCATTGACTCTGACAAACGCTCTGACGCTGCCTTAATTTCCTGAGAAGAAACACGAATGGATTCAGGCTTAACACGGTCAAACTTTTCTGTCAGCTCAATAAGAGCAGAGTCACCTTCTTCTCGAACTTTAGCAATAACTTCGGCCACAGCAGTGGTGATATTGGCACCTTCTGCAATAGCAGGGCGCTCCAAAATAGAGTCTTGCTGATTCTCACTTAATGATTGCCAAACGACTGTTCTCATGATGCTTACTCCATCATTTTTTCAATTGGTAGAACGAGAATTGAACTTGCGCCCAACTCTTTCAGCTGTTCCATTGTTTCCCAGAACAGGTTTTCAGAACTCACCAAGTGAACAGCCATTTTCTGCTTATCTGCAGAAAGAGGAAGAACAGTTGGGTCTTCAGCACCTGGCAGTAGCGCTTTAATTTGATCTAACTTCTCTGCTGGGGCGTGAAGCATAATGTACTTAGATTCTTTCGCTTGCTGCACGCCTTGCATGCGAGTTAACAGCTTTTCGATTAGCGCCACTTTGTCTGCGTCGAACTCACCTGTGCGTTGAATCAATGTCGCTTTTGATTTGAAGATAATTTCAGCTTCTTTAAGGCCGTTCGCTTCCAGTGTTGCACCTGTAGAAACCAAATCAGCGATAGCATCAGCGAGACCCGCGCGAGGCGCAACTTCTACAGAGCCTGTCAGCATACATGTAGAGAATGGAACGCCGGCTTCATCCATGTACGCTTTTAGAAGTTGAGGATACGTTGTAGCAATACGCTTGCCAGCTAAGTCTTGTGGACCGTTGTACTCTTCGTCCTTGTCGATTGCGATAGATAAACGACAGCCACCAAAATCAAGTCGACGAAGCTGAACAAACTCGCAGGGTTCACCTAATGCTTTGCGGTCAAGGCGAACTTCTTCTAGTTCATTTTCGCCAATAAAGCCAAGGTCAACAACGCCATCCATAATTAAACCTGGGATGTCGTCGTCACGAACCAAGAGTAAATCAATTGGCATATTTTCAGAATGGACAACTAAACGCTCGCCCATCACGTTGAACTTTACGCCGCACTGTTTTAGTAGAGCTTGACTCTCTTTGCTAAGACGACCTTTTTTCTGAATTGCGATTCTTAAACGTTGTGTTTGCATTGCTTTGTCCCTATACAAGATTTTGATATCTAAGTATTTTTCAAACTAATAAAACTAAAAAACCCTCGGGAGATTGAAGTCTCCCGAGGGTTTAAAATCTGCTTTTACTTTGATTTTACCTCCGGGAGTTTCCTGCCTCCCGGGTATGCGTACATCTCCCGAAAGACTAGATTGGGTGATGATGGTGATGAATGTTCATTACAAAATTACGCATACTTATTTCAAGGCTCTTCTCATTTGCTTTGTTACCAACCACACTAACCAAGCTGATTACTTTTTTCAACCCTTAATTTTAAAAAAATTCGAATTGTATAATACAAATAAAAAAGGAGGCCGAAGCCTCCTACAATTTCACCTTTTAAATCAGTGAATTACGCACTCTGGCAAGACGCTATTTTAGACTTTGAAAGCCATGACAAAATAGCGCAAACGATAACGAATGTGATCGACGCTGCAATGAACGAGAACGCAATTGAAGCAGTCATACCAAGGGCAATAAAGCCGACGCATGAAACAAGCGCGACTGATAATGCATAAGGTAGCTGTGTTGATACGTGATCAATGTGGTTACAACGTGCACCCGTCGATGACAAGATAGTCGTATCTGAGATTGGTGAACAATGGTCACCGAATACCGCACCAGCTAAAACCGCACTCAGCATCGGTAGCATTAGCGCTACGTCTGTTGCCCCAGCCATGTCACCCGCGATTGGTAACATGATACCGAACGTACCCCATGAAGTACCTGTTGAGAACGCCATTAGGCCAGACAACAAGAATAGGATAACTGGTAGCCAGTGCGGGTTAATGTTGCCCTGCGCCATTGTCGAAAGGTAAGTACCAGTCTTCATATCACCGATAACAGAACCAATGGTCCAGGCAAATACTAAGATTAGAATCGCACCAAACATAGACTTAGCACCAATCCAAAGTGTACGTGCGATCTCAGCCATTGGTAGACCTTGCTTCACAACAGTAAACAGTGCAACTGCTAAGCCAAGCAAGCTACCGTAGATTAGTGATGTACCTACATCTGTATTTTCAAAAGCACCAAGAAGCGCAAACTCCTTACCATCAGCAGCCAATGCTTGGCCACCCGTGTAAAGCATTGAAGCGATAGTCGCGATAATCAGCGTCACGATAGGAAGTATCAAATCTGACACTTTACCCTTTTCACTTTCACGGATATCTAGCTCTTCGTTTAGGTCATGCGCTTCTTGCGAGTCATTTTCTTTGTCTTTATCAAAGCCACGACCTTGCGATGCAGAAATTTCATGCTCACGCATTTTACCAATATCAAGACCAAACCATGCAACAGCGAACACCATTAGCAGCGCAAAAACGGCGTAGAAGTTCATTGGGATAAGACGAACATATGCGCCAAGAGCCGAATACTCTGTGATCCCATGTGAGACTAAGATCCCGCCAATAATAGTAATAATGTAAGCACCCCAGCTAGAAGCAGGCATAATTACACACATTGGAGCAGCGGTTGAGTCTAGAATGTACGCAAGCTTAGCGCGAGACACATAAAAGCGATCGGTTACTGGGCGAGAGATCGCACCAACAGCAAGGCTATTAAAGTAATCATCGACAAAAATGAATACGCCTAAAAAGGCGGCAAGAAGTTTGGAGCCGCGTTTACTCTTCACTCGAGATTGTGCCCATTCAGCAAAAGCACGAGTACCGCCAGATAGCGTTAATAAAGCTGTTGTCATACCTAATAAGATTAGGAAACCAACAATGCTCATGTTCCAAGTGTTAATTCCGCCATCTTCAATAAAGACAGAAGAAACTTGAGAACTGACGTAACCTGCGGTGTCGCTGATAGACCAGCTATTAAGTAGCACCGCACCTAGCACGATACCTACACCCAAGGAAACTAATACACGTCGAGTAAAAATCGCCAAAGTCAAAGCGACAATAGGTGGCAATAATGAAACAGGAGAACTAGAAAAATCTATTAAATTCATGATCTTCAAAAACCAAAGTTTGGCTAGAGATCTACTGCAGACAAGTCACGTAGCATACGATACGTGCTCATGTTGAACTTAGCGACAGGGAAGCGAACACTCCACCCAACCCTACAGTAGCGCTCCATAGTTTAATGTGAATATATACTATGGCAGTGTTGTTCCTTTCAGATACAACCCCAGCAAGTAACTTTGATGAGTTACTTACTTCGGCAATCTTCGCCTTCCACTATTACTCATTGGCATCACCCCAATAATAGCTACTCTTCGAGACCGCGCCTCTACGGCAACAACAAACAATTAACCACTAACTGTACAAATTAACAACAAATTGTCTGCAATATTGCATCAGGTGGCAGCCATTGTACTTATGATGAGAGTCAATGCAACACATCAAACTAAATTAAACAAATAAATAATGGCTGAGATAATTTATAAACCTTGCCTACTTCCATAAGTTTTGTGCAACTGAAATCACATCAATCATGTTATTTATGAAACATTATTACTACCTTAGAAATATCATGGTTTATCTTATATCAATAAATTAAGGATATATGACACAGCATTAAAGATGGATGCTTCATATTTTTAAGTAATAACTCAAATTTTTTTATAAAAAACCAAGCTGTCACTCTCTCTATACAATAATGATTGTTGATTTTAGTTCTCATCTAATAATGATTTATTTCGAGTGTAATAATATTAATTGCTTTAAAAAATAGTCAAATTTAAACAAAATCTTGATTTAGCATTTGCACATAAGGAAAAGATAAAGTTAAATATAAGGACTCTTTGTTTATTTATAGATTGGCATTATTTAATCGTAACGATAAAAAGTGCCCAACACATTAACCTTTTAATAGGAATCGTTATGTCAGAGCTGACTAAAACCCTTCTAAATATCCGTAGCCTTCGTGCATTTTCTCGTGAGCTGACTCTAGAACAATTGGAAGAAGCTCTAGATAAACTCACTACTGTCGTAGATGAGCGTCGTGAAGCAGAAGAAGCAGAACGCGCAGCACAAGCAGAGCAAGAAGCTAAGCTTGCAGAGATTGCTGAGAAAATCGCTCAAGACGGTATTGATGTAGAAGCACTTATTACTGCGCTATCTGGCGAAACTAAGACGAAAGGCAAAGCGAAGCGCGCACCTCGCCCTGCTAAATACAAATACACAGATTCAAACGGTAATGAGAAAACTTGGACTGGCCAAGGTCGTACACCTTCGGCGATTCAAGAGCAACTTGATGCAGGTAAATCTCTGGATGAGTTCCTAATCTAGATCCGTGCTATTTTTAAAAGGCTCCCATAGGGAGCCTTTTTATTTAAACCATTACAAATAAAAAAGGCACATTTCTTAATGCGCCTTTTACTTTAGTTACAGAATAGTTAATTAAACCGCTTCGTATTAACGTTCCCAGTATGCTTCTTCTAGGCTATCTTCTCGCTCAGGAAGTCCGCGCGACAATCGTGGTGAATGTTGCACGAGAACTTCGTAGCTCGCACGGTTTGCGTATTTGCAGACTTGAGAAAAAGAAGAGTAAGTTAAATACTCGTTACTGTGCTTGCTTGAATTAGGCACATTTTCTTTATGGTATTTATTTGCTGCCATATCATGAAGAACCGCAGATAACGCGGCATCACCTGCGCCATTTGTATTCTTAATTTTTTCTGGACCACCCATATATGGCGAGATATGCGAGTACACTTTTATTGGCGCCTCGCATGAGTCTTTTTTCGCCGGACGACTAAATTCATAACGATTAAATTCAGCAATTGACCCTGGAAGTAATGGCAAAGAAGTTTCGCGCTTCGCGCTATCTTCCGTATACCCAGCCATAAATAGACCTACAGGACCCGCCGTGCACAATACTAGATCAGCCCACTCCAATGTTTTATCAGACGCAGCAAGTGGATCAGATTCCCCCGTCAGAGCTTCTGCTTCATCTTCATTCATCGCAACGACTGAAACGTTATCTCGAATGAATTCTTGCCAATATTTAGGGTCATCTTGAATAACAAACTTTGTGCCTAAAGTCAGAACAACAGGCACATCATTCTTTTTCGCGTACTCAATTGCTTTCATTGTTGCTTCCGGCATTGGGTCGCCGTCTTTGCAACGTACTAGATATGACGTCAGTACAAGTGCTGATGCATTTTTAAAGATTTTCTCTGGAATGCTATCAGGATGGAGTTGGTTCATTTGCCCTTCGCTGATAGCAAAAGTACGTTCACCGTCTTCTGTGATAAGAGCAAAACAACGGCCAATTGCACCATCTACACCTTGTAGGTAGTTCAAGTCCATGCGGCTTGATGTATTACAAAGATAACGGTAACCGTAGCTGCCAATCTTAATATCCTGGCTCATCACTCCAAGTAGTGTGGAGCGGTCATCCGCTAGCACGGAGTAGTTATGTAGCGTGTTACCAATTGTACCGCCCGCATACTCATTGGTAATCAAGTTCTCTTCTTTCAGTTGCTGGTATAACTCTTCTGCTCTTTCGTCATCGATAACCAGAGAGTGACCTTTACTCAGACCGTACTTTTCAATCACATCCGTTGTAACTTTTGCTTCAATATCAACCAAGGTTTGGTCAATACCAATGATGTGAGTGCGCGTCATCTTCTTGCTTTCTTGTGCTTGGCTCACCAGCGGGTCACGAGCATGAACAGGAAAATAGTGCTTCGATTTGCGTTGTCCAGGAAATTTCATATTGTCAGTCTGAGTAAGGGGATGAAAAGGAGAGCGGATTCTATACCGCTTATAATAAAGCAGCAATAAAAGCGATTATAGCAAACGTTTGCTGACAGCTTTTTTCTTTTAGGTGGCTTATTCACCTTCCATAAAGCTGAGATCTGGTAGTTGCTCAAGGTGCTCGCTATAACGCTTTAGGTTGAACTCACCTTCATTCTTCATTACATCAAAAATCTCAATTGACATCGCACATGCCATCATCGCAACCGCATCTTCACGTGGTGTGCCAGTCATCATTAAACGCATAAGGGTTTCTTTTACTTTAAGCGGGTTGCCATCTTCGAGCTGATTTTCCACAATTTCAATCAACTCACTTTCTTGCATAAATTGGTTTTCTTCTGTCATTTGGTGTTTCCTCTTGGATTTTGGCCAACTATGCCATATATACCTCTTCTATACTTGCGAAATTACTCGTTCGAATCTTTGTTGAAGAAAAATCCAGCGAAACGAATTGTGATTTCGATCTCGGATCTGTCACCGGTCTGTGGATTCTGATAGAATCTGCATCCCGTTTATTTAAGTGGTGTTTAGTAATGTCTGATAACAGCCAAAAGAAAGTCATCGTCGGTATGTCCGGCGGCGTTGATTCATCTGTTTCCGCGTATCTTCTAAAGCAGCAAGGCTACCAAGTAGAAGGCCTTTTCATGAAGAACTGGGAAGAAGATGACAACGAAGAATATTGTACAGCGGCAGAAGATCTTGCTGACGCTCAGGCAGTATGTGACAAGCTAGGCATCCACCTACACACTATCAACTTTGCTGCCGAATACTGGGATAACGTATTTGAGTACTTCCTTGCTGAATACAAAGCTGGCCGTACTCCGAACCCTGACATTCTTTGTAACAAAGAAATCAAGTTCAAAGCATTCCTAGAATTCGCTGATGAAGTACTTGATGCTGATTACATTGCAATGGGCCACTATGTGCGTCGCTCTTTCCCAGAAAATGGTGAAAAACCACAGATGCTACGTGGTCTAGATGGCAACAAAGATCAAAGCTACTTCCTGTACACATTAAGCAACGAGCAAATCGCACGTAGCCTATTCCCTGTTGGTGATCTAGAGAAGCCAGAAGTGCGCCGCATTGCGGAAGAACAAGATCTAATTACCGCTAAGAAGAAAGACTCAACTGGTATTTGTTTCATCGGTGAACGCAAGTTTACAGAATTCCTCGGTCGCTACCTTCCAGCTCAGCCTGGTAATATCGAGACTCCAGAAGGCGAAGTGATTGGTCAACACCAAGGCCTGATGTACCACACACTTGGTCAGCGTAAAGGTCTACACATCGGTGGCCGTAAAGGCGGCGGTGGTAACGAGGACCCATGGTTCGTTGGTGAGAAAGATCTAGAACGTAACGTTTTGATTGCTGTTCAAGGTAAAGACCATCCAATGTTGAAATCAGAAGGTCTACTTGCATCACAACTTCATTGGGTAGATCGTGAGCCAATTCGCGATGTTATGAAGTGCACAGTGAAAACTCGTTACCGTCAGGAAGATATTCCTTGTACAATCATCCCTATCGATGATGAAAACATTAAAGTTATCTTTGACGAGCCACAAATTGCTGTAACTCCAGGTCAATCAGCAGTGTTCTACAAAGGTGACGTGTGCCTAGGTGGCGGCATCATCGAGCAACGCATTAAATATTCTCAAGCTTAGGAGTCGTTACGTGGCGAATACACTTTATGACCGTACTATCGCTTTCGCTGGGATTTGCCAAGCTGTTGCTTTAGTTCAACAGGTAGCGAGAAACGGACATTGTGATCAAGATGCTTTTGAAACATCAATCAACGCTATTTTGAGCACGAACCCTGCTAACACAGTTGGCGTATTCGGTCGCGAAGCCGATCTAAAGCTCGGCCTAGAATGCTTGGTTAAAGGGATTGATAGCACACCATCAGGCAGTGAAATTACTCGTTACATTATTAGTTTAATGGCGTTAGAACGTAAGTTAAGCTCTCGTAACGATGCTATGTCTCAGCTTGGTGATCGTATTCAAATGGCCAAGCGTCAGTCAGAGCACTTTGAGCTACTAGACGATCAAATGATCAGCAATTTAGCGAGCATCTATCTGGATGTCGTTAGCCCTATTGGCCCACGCATTCAAGTAACGGGCACGCCATCTGTACTGCAGCAGACGGCAAGCCAACACAAAGTTCGTGCGCTGTTGTTATCTGGCATTCGTAGTGCAGTTCTTTGGCGTCAAGTTGGTGGTAAGCGTCGCCACCTAATCTTCGGGCGCAAGAAGATGGTAGAGCAAGCACAAATCCTTCTTGCTCGTCTGTAGTAAAATATCAAATAAGCAGCTCGCGTTTATCGCGAGCTCATTTTTTTCGACTAAAACAAATCTCGCGCAAACGTTTGCGCAATATTCGTGACAATTGCCACAGTTATTGGTATAAAGCTCACGAAATTTAGAAACCCAATTCAGGAGAACATCATGGAACTGTCAGCATTGACTGCTGTTTCACCAGTAGACGGCCGTTACGGAAGCAAGACAATTGCGTTACGCGAAATTTTCAGTGAATACGGTCTACTAAAGTACCGTACTATCGTTGAAATCCGCTGGCTACAAAAGCTTGCTGCTACTGCTGAAATTGCAGAAGTGCCAGCGTTTAGCGCAGAAGCAAACCAATTCCTAGACGACCTTGCTGCAAACTTCTCTGAAGAAGATGCACGCCGTATCAAAGAGATCGAGCGTACAACTAACCACGACGTAAAAGCGGTTGAGTACTTCCTAAAAGAGAAAGTAGCAGACGTTCCTGAACTGCACGCAGTAAACGAGTTCTTCCACTTCGCATGTACTTCTGAAGACATCAACAACACATCACACGCTCTAATGCTTAAAGAAGCTCGTGATAACGTGATTCTTCCAGAAATCCGTAACCTAATCGACGCTATCAAAGCACTAGCAGTGGAATACCGCGACATTCCTCTTCTATCTCGTACACACGGTCAGCCTGCTTCTCCATCTACTATGGGTAAAGAAATGGCAAACGTGGCGTACCGTATGGAGCGTCAATTCAAGCAAATCGAAAACGTTGAGATCCTAGCGAAAATCAACGGTGCAGTAGGTAACTACAATGCACACCTTTCTGCTTACCCAGAGCTAGATTGGCACAAGTTCTCTGAAGAGTTCATCACAGAGTCTCTAGGCGTAACTTGGAACCCTTACACAACTCAAATCGAACCGCACGATTACATCGCTGAGCTGTTCGACGCTATCGCTCGTTTCAACACTATCCTGATTGACTTCGACCGTGACGTTTGGGGTTACATTGCACTAGGCCACTTCAAGCAAAAAACTATTGCTGGTGAGATCGGTTCTTCAACAATGCCTCACAAAGTTAACCCAATCGACTTTGAAAACTCAGAAGGTAACCTAGGTCTTGCGAACGCTGTATTCGGCCACCTAGCACAGAAACTGCCTATCTCTCGTTGGCAACGTGACCTAACTGACTCAACGGTTCTACGTAACCTTGGTGTTGGTGTTGGCTACGCTATCATCGCTTACACTTCGACACTTAAAGGCATCAGCAAGCTAGAAGTAAACCGTGAAGCGCTTCTTGCTGAACTAGACAAGAACTGGGAAGTACTAGCTGAGCCAGTACAAACCGTTATGCGTCGTTACGGCATCGAGAAGCCATACGAGAAGCTGAAAGAGCTAACTCGTGGTAAGCGTGTAGACGGCGAAGCAATGCGTAACTTCATCGACGGTCTTGAGCTTCCTGAGCACGAGAAAGCACGTCTGAAAGAGATGACACCAGCGAACTATATCGGTCAAGCAATCGAGCTGACAGATAAGCTGTAATACTCCTGTAACGACCAGATACTTAAAAGGTTGACGCGAAAGCGTCAACCTTTTTTAGTTAGGAGAGTTAGGTCGGGAGAAAATAATTTTAGTTATATGGAATGGATTATTAATTGAAGATCAGCCCCATTTGTTATGGCAGCTTTTGGAAGAACAAGGTTATTGTTCCTACTTCCACACCAAACTTTTTTATTTTCGTTAGATTGAAAACGTGTCTGTCATCCTGACGATAAAGCCAATCATCAAAAGCAACCGTCACTGATGAATCCTCCATTTGTAGCTCAAAGTCATATTGCCACTGTAGCGCATTGCCCTGCTCTTCCCCTGTTGCCACACCTATAATATCGTCTGCCTTACCTTCATAACGACCGTCTTCTAATCTAGTGATAACCCAAATTCGCTGGTCCACCTCTCCGTCATCAAACACGAAGTCTTCCACCAGCGTCAGCGTATCACCCGCTACAGTACCCACTATATCGACTTCAAAGCGACGCGTTTGCTGTCCGGTATAATCTTGCACCATCCCCCACGCCTTTATGTCGCCTTCGAAATAACCGAATACGTCAAAAGTCGGTTTAGAAGAGCGGTAATTATCAATGTCTGCGGAACATGCCGAAAGAAAAACAGCTGCCACTAAAGTCGCTGATTTAAAAATTCGTTTAAACACTATCTAACCTGCCCTATCAATTGTTTTCGGAGTTTCGGAAATTCTGTGTTGGGTGATAACCATATAGCCAAAAATGCATCGTTCATTCGTTCGTCTTCAATGATGCCAACGTTCTTTACTTGCACGTCCCCAACCTGCTTATAAAAAAGCTGACCAGATTTTCCATCTGTTAGATAAGTAAGCTCGTCACCTTTTTGAATATCAGGAAACATACGATCGAGCTCGCTGATCCAAGCTTTTCGATATGAGTCCGTAAAACCCAATTTCGCCCACTGCTCATCCGTCACATCAAGCAGCTGTTGCTTACTGATGTCTCTCTTGTAATTAATTTCCAACGCAAGGGGATGTGGCGATACGTCATCGCTTACGATGAACTTTCCATCAGGCGCTTTTAATCTTGAGTGATAAATATCGAAGATGAACCAAGTAAGTTGGGCTTCTCCAACAGTTTTCCATCCCTTCCAATTCGCAATGTTGCTAGCAGCTTCGCTGTTTCCAACAGGTTGAGCTTGCAGAGCAAAAGAGCCAGTTACTATTACCAACGCAAGCAGCCTAGTCAGTCTCTGAGTTAAGTCTCTCTTCAAGCTTTTCATTTCCGTACACCTTGAGTATCAAGAGCATCATGACGCACCATTCGACAAACAACATTGCCAGTGTAGCGCCAGTGCTAAATCCAAATTCAACGGCTTGGAGCTTATAGCCAGCAAAGTAGCTCGCTGTTCCTCCGAGTCCGCCTACTATTGATACGTAGGTTTTTGGGAAACGGTACAAAATTGACTTGAGTTGATAGGCATACCAGGCGAACAGAATCCAAAGGCACAAAAGCCAAAGGGGTAACCATTGAGTGGCAAACATGAAAATTGAAAATTGCTGATTTAATGTATCAAGCACGAGACCAATCGTGGCGATAACACCAATACTTTTGAGCGAAGATGCGTCAGTTTTCAAACAATATAGTAGGGTTGCCAAAGTAAGGAATAACGTCACCCATTGCCATTGATAGGTTCCAAGCACCGCTGCAAACCAGCAGAGTTGGAACCATGTCGAAGCAAGAAACACCTTCATAACGAACTACGGGCGTTGAAACGTCATGTGAACGGCACTGATCGTGCGAGCCAAAAAGCCACCTTCACAGTAGCTCAAATAGTAGCGCCACATACGCACAAAGCGGTCGTCGTAGCCAAACGAGCGCACTTCATTCTCTGCTCGATTAAAACGTAAGTGCCATTCGTTCAGCGTCTTGGCGTAGTCCAAACCAATATCGAACAAGTCTCGCGTCACTAAGTCACTGTACTTTGTTGTTGCTTGGGTTAGTGAGGTTACCGACGGTAAAAAACCACCCGGGAAAATGTACTTTTGGATAAAGTCGACGTTGTTACTGTAGTAATCGTAACGCTGATCGGCAATCGTAATCGCTTGAATCGCCATCAAGCCACCAGTCTTCAATAAAGACTCACAGACCTTAATGTACGAAGGCAGGAATTGTTTGCCCACAGCTTCAATCATTTCAATAGAAACGAGCTTGTCATAAGTGCCGGTTAGGTTTCGGTAATCTTCTTTGAGTAGAGTGATTTTGTCTTCTAAGCCACGCTCTTTGATTTTTTGCTCCGCGTACGCGTGTTGCTCTTCAGATATCGTTGTTGTGGTGACCTGACAACCGTATTGTTCAGCCATGTAAATCGCCATAGCGCCCCACCCAGTGCCAATTTCAACAACATGATCGGTAGATTTCAGCTCAAGTTGCTGACATAGACGATCCATTTTGTTGATTTGAGCCTGCTCTAGAGAGTCATCCGCATGATTGTAAAGCGCCGACGAGTACAGCATATTGGTGTCAAGGAACGCTTCGTATAGGTTGTTACCCAAGTCGTAATGCGCATGGATATTTTTACGTGAGTTCTCTTCAGAATTTCTGTTTGACCAATGGCTGAACTTGTACAGTATTTTAGTCAACCAACTGCCTTGCTCTTCGAGTTTATCTAGAGCACGCATGTTAAGGGCCATCAGTTTCATTAATGAGGTTAAATCGGGGCTATCCCACCACCCATCCATATAAGCCTCACCAGCAGCAATACTGCCGCCCTGCAAGATCCGTGAATAAAAGCCTGGATGTTTTACCTCTATAGTAGCGACAACAGGTTGACCACTGTACTCCCCATTTGGCGCACTAAAACGCTCGCTTCGCTCTGTCGTTTCCGTCTTAAAACTTTCAATAACTGTTAAGCAGCCGATTTCCATTTTTTGCAGACATTGAAAAATAACTCCGCGAGCCGCTTTTTGCGTTGTCGTCAATTTACGCGGCAATGTCATAGAACTAGTATTTAACATGCAGAATTCTCCTTGTGCTTTTTATTTTTTTTGTCTGTTTTTTCAGTATCGGCTTCTATTTCTTCATGCGTTGAATATTTAGGATGAGAATAAAAAGGTGCGCCTTTCACCCAAAGTTTTAATGCGTGCCAATAAATACCAACCATTACTTTTACCGTTTGTATTGGTGTAACGATCAAACACCTCAATAAGGTTTTGCTTGAAAGTGGCTTGGCTTTCATAACCATGGTGGCATCAAAGTGTTTCTCTCCTTTGTGACATTCAAGATGAATATTCAACTTGTCTGTCAAAGGTTTAATTCTCCAGCGGTAGAGTTGGTCAATCGGGTTGAATGGTGAAACATGGAATGCTTTAACTTGTTCCCAACCAAACTTTTCTTCTTCTTTATCTGCTGACACCACGTAGTAATGTCGTTCATTCCAAGGAGTGTTACTCACCTCTGCGAGGAGATACTTCCATTCTCCTTCCGCGTTATAAACGTAGTAGAAATTAACGGGACTGAAATAAAGTCCTAGATAACGCAAGTGACAGACTGCGATTACCTTGCCGGTACAGCGAACACCTGTCAGTTCTTCAATTTTGCTGTGCACTGCCGACTTGACGCTACCTTCACCAATGTAATCACTGCGCTTGAAGCGAGCCCAATGCCACCAACGCGAACCAAAACCCCATACTTTTTTCTCTAAAGCATCGATCTCGTCTACATCAATGGCGGGCATAAATAAAGAGTAGTTCAACTCATGATTCACCGGCGTGAATCGACGGTGACGAACGTTGCCTATAAACAATCGGCTGTTCATTTGGCTATCCATATCACGCTGCGCCTTTTTCGAAAGGAACCACATTTTGTTCGCGGTACTTTTCTTCTAGTTCTTTCACAACATCAAGCGCGCTACGCACGCCATCTTCATGAAAACCGTTGTACCAATAAGCCCCGCAGAACCAGGTACTTTGTTTGCCCTGTATCTCATCTTTGCGCTGCTGCGCTGCAATAGACTCAGTGGTGAATACTGGATGATGATAAGTGAACGAACGCAAGACTTTATTTGAGTTAATTTGCTCAGTACTGTTCAACGTTACACAAAACGTGTGTTCTGATTGAATATGCTGAAGAATATTCATGTTATAAGTGAGCGAAGGGAGGCGTTGCTGTTCCTCTTCACTTCCTTCCAATAGGTAGTTCCATGATGCCCATGCTGCCTTACGTTTTGGTAGTACGGCAGAGTCGGTATGAAGAACAACTTCATTTGCTTGGTATGTCATATCCCCCAAGATTTCCTGCTCAATTGGGCTGATATCCTCTAGCGTTCTCATTGCTTGATCACTGTGACAAGCAAAGATAACGTCATCAAACCAATGTGTTTCTCCGCGAACTTGAACGCCAACCCCTTTTTCGTTGCGAACCACTTTTTCGACAGGACTATTAAGACGAATATTCTCGACAAAGCCTTTAGTCAATGGTGGAATGTATGAACGTGAACCACCTTTAATCACATACCATTGTGGTCGGTTAGTCACATCTAGCAGACCGTGGTTGAGGAAGAAACGTAAGAAGAACATAAGAGGGAATACGCGCATGTCAGCCAAAGTCGACGACCAAATCGCAGCGCCCATCGGTAATATGTAGTTATCGGTAAAGAAAGCACTGAATTTGTGTTCGTCAAGGAACTCACCTAACGTCTGAGAGTGCGTGGACTGCTCGCTAGCGAAGCGCTTGGCAAGTTTATTGAAACGAAGTATCTCGAAGATAAATCGATAAAATTTAGGGTTTGCCCAGTTACGTTTTTGAGCAAACAATGTCGACACTGTGTGGCCGTTGTACTCTAGTCCGTTCCCATCATTTCTGACACTGAAGCTCATTTGAGTCGGCAGACCTTCAACGCCAATCTCGCTCATCATTTTAATGAAATTAGGGTACGTACGGTCGTTATAGACGATGAACCCAGTATCTATCGCGTATTCTTTACCATCAAGGCTCACATCAACGGTTGCAGTATGGCCACCGATGTAATCGTTCGCTTCAAACAGCGTTACATCATGTTCTTTATGCAAGTAATAACCACAAGTAAGGCCAGAGATTCCCGTTCCCACAATCGCTATCTTCTTTCTTCCTGCTGTTTTCATTTTTATTCCTTCTTATGATACGAGTTTAGCAGTTAGGCGAGCTTGCCAACTGTATGGAAGTAACGAGATAAAACGTAAAATACTGGTAAATCTCGCCGGGAAATAGATATAGGTCTTGTTGGCGGCTAACTGCTTCCTGATAGAGTCCGACGCTTGCTGAGTAGAAATGATCATTGGCATTTCGAAGTCGTTTTTGTTAGTCAACGGCGTTTCAACAAAACCAGGAAACACCGTTACCACTTTGATCCCTTTCTTTTTCAAGTCGACGGCGAGCGTGCGTGCAAAATAACTGACTGCCGCTTTGGATGCGCCGTAAGCTTCAGCACGAGGCAATGCCACTTCTGATGCGATAGAGCCAACAATAACAATGCGGTGCCCTCTCTCTAAATGCACTTGGCAGCCTTCAACGCAGTTGGCAACACCGACAACATTTACGTTCATCACACGCGCCATGAGTTTCGCGTCGACCACTCCCTCATCCATGTACTCACAATCGCCTGCGTTAAAAACCCATGTGTTTGGCGTAAATGGCAAATTAGAGAGCGCCTGCTGAGTTTCCTCATAATTTGTCACATCAAACTGCAATGTATGAATTTTGGAGGAAACTGCCTCCAGTTCTGCAAGAACATCTTGATTCCGACCACAAGCAATCACATTCCATTCTGAGTTCGCGTAATCTAGGGCAAGCTGCCTTCCTATTCCGGAGGTGGCGCCTGTGATTAAGATGGTGTTGTTCATTGTCCTAACCTCTGCTTGATGGTTTTAACGACTGAACCAAGTAACGGTAAATGCTCATAGAGCATCTCTCCGAGATCAAAATAGTCTCGGTGATAAATGACCTGACCTTCGCTAAATTTGAGGTGCGAAACACCATTGACGAGAATAGGCGCACCCTTCTGAAGTTTGGGATGCTGAAGGTCCATTGTCCAAGTTAGGAAGCCTGTATCTCCGACTTGTTGATGCTCATGGATTACAAAATCACAACTGATGACGTTGGCATATAATGAGGTGAAATAATCCGAAAGTGCTGGCCATCCTTCTAAACGATGCGCTGCGTCCTCAAATACTACATCTTGGTGATATATATCCTTAAGCAGATGTAAGTTCGCTTTGTTGAGCTTTTGATAGATATTGCCAACAGACTGTATGTCCATTTTTTACTCCTACACGCCCATTAAGTTGTACAAAATTATTATATGTACAAGATAGTTCATTCCACCAAAGTTGTACAAAAATAATTTTGTATAACTTTATTTCTGTAAGTAGTACGTGATGAAGTTCGCACGCGATCAATCGGCGAAAAAAAAGGCTTGGTCAAAACCAAGCCTTTTCAGCAGATTAACAATTATTTAAGTAGGAACAATTAGTATTGCTGGCCTCGCAACGCTGCAATACGTTTATCTAGCGGAGGGTGGCTCATTAATAGCTCAGTCAGCGACTGCTTGCCATTGATACCAAACGCCATCATGGTGCCATCCAGTTGAGATTCATGACTCACCTTCAAACGCTCTAGAGCCGCAATCATTTTTTCTTTGCCAACGAGGCGCGCAGCACCAGCGTCCGCGTGGAATTCGCGATGACGGCTGTACCACATAGTCAAGAAGCTAGCTAGGAAACCAAATACCAGTTCAAGCACCATGGATACGCCAAAGTAAACCATCATATTTGTACCTTGGCCTTCTTCATCATCGTTCGATGCCACGATATTGGCAATAAAGCGTGATAGGAAGATAACAAACGTGTTCACGACACCTTGCATCAACGTCATCGTGACCATATCACCATTTGCAATATGGCTCACTTCGTGTGCAAGTACTGCCTCTGCCTCATCACGAGTCATATTGTGTAAAAGACCAGTAGAAACGGCGACAAGAGAGTCATCTCGTTTTGCACCTGTCGCAAATGCATTGATATCTGGTGAATCATAAATAGCCACCGTTGGCATACCAATACCCACTTGTTGAGCTTGACGACCCACAGTTTCGACTAACCAATGCTCCGTTTCGTTGCGCGGGCTTTCAATGACCATACCACCAACCGAGCGTAGCGCCATACCCTTTGACATCATCAACGAAATAAATGCGCCACCAAAACCAAATACAGCAGCCATTACAAGTAAACCTGACAGACTGCCTGGTTGCATTCCAGTTACAGCGTAAACAATATTCAGAACAACACTAAGCACTAGCACGACAGCTAGGTTAGTTGCTAGGAATAACATAATTCGCTTCATTACTTTTCTCCGAGGAAGCTTATCGTTTTTTTTAAAACGGATTGTTATAAGGAACAAATGGTAATCGCTATAAAAGCCAATTCCGTTGATTTTCATGTTCCGTGCGTTATAGATATAGTCTATCCGCGATAAAAACAAGGTTAAGCAATAAATTGCAACATTTGTTTTCGGGACTGAAATATTTAATTCAAGCGATTTCAAAACATGCTTTGGTAGGAGCCGGAACCTCCGTTCATATACATTTATCAAAATGATAAAATAAGCTCTGAGCTACCCATCATCTATTGATAGATGATCTTGGTGTTAAATCTATCACCTCTTAGCAACTTAGCTAGAAATTTTTTAATAGACCAAAAACAGTACGTTAGCTCTGCTATAGACTTTGGTCTTATTGTGCGGCTACATGGACATGCTAAATTCGAATGAGATGAACAAAACAGAGCCACTCTAAGTACATTGCAAAAAGTGCATTGGGTGAGCTCAAAAACTCCATGTATTGAGGGAAAAACCATGGTAGAAACTAACGACTATCAAATGGCTATTGATTTACTACGTTGTCACCTAGGCATCTCAGAGGACGAGGCAAAGCAACAACTTGGTATTTCAACCGATCATCATATGTCTCAGCGTGTTGCAGAAACACAACAAGCATTGATGGGGCTCAGCCAAGATAAGTAATCTGACTTTTTAGGTTACACCAACAAGAAAGGGCTGCATTGCGCAGCCCTTTGGGTTTTTTAGTCTTTTATCCTAAACACCATTAGTCAGTGTTTAGCAACGGCTCTACATTAATGTACTTGCCTAGCTCTTTGCGTTTAGCACTTGGAATATATGGAATTTCCCCAAGCTTAGGTGCATCGATACGTGCTTCTAGCATCTCGATAATGTCAGCGTAGTGCTCTGTGCCTGGGTTGACGCGGTTTGCCACCCAGCCAACAAGATTCAAACCATCCGCTTTAATACTCTCCGCTGTGAGTAAAGCGTGGCTCAAACAGCCTAATTTAATGCCAACCACCAGTACAACAGGTAACTGCTCTTCTTTTACCCATGTAGATAAACAGTCCGTATCGGATACTGGCACACGCCAGCCTCCAGCACCTTCAACGAGAACAACATCGGCTTGCTGCTTATGTTGAGCCAGTTTTTGACTCAGAACATCGTAACTTATTTCGACATGTTCATGCTTCGCTGCAATGTGGGGAGAAGCAGGCAACTCTAAAGCGTATGGGTTCACATCATCATAGGCCACATCGAGTGTTGCGACGTCTTGTAAGTGTAAAGCATCAGAGTTGCGCCATCCCGCTTCAGTCTTGTCACTCCCTGCTGCCACTGGCTTATAACCAATAGTGTTTAGTCCTTTTGCTGCGATCGCTTGCAAAATGGCTTTAGACGCTACCGTCTTTCCAACATCAGTATCCGTACCAGCAATAAAAAAAGCATCAATCATAGATGTATTACTCCAAAACAAACCTGATAACTTGCAGGTAGAAGACCTTGATCGTTTTTAAACGCTTGGTACGCATGCTCAACTTTTAACAAAGT
Organism: Vibrio sp. Vb1574; assembly: GCF_033338675.1. Lineage (NCBI taxonomy): Bacteria > Pseudomonadati > Pseudomonadota > Gammaproteobacteria > Vibrionales > Vibrionaceae > Vibrio > Vibrio sp. Vb1574. Next base: position 67,637 of record NZ_JAWOTC010000005.1, on the reverse strand, counting down.
CTCGCGACTAGTTAAACCGTGTGAGCGCCCGCTTACGTGATTTGCACCTATACCTTTGAGGTCACGCATAACTGAAAATGCAGAGTCGTACCAAACTGTGATGGTGGTCAAGTCTAGTTGATGGCTGTCACATCGAGATTGCGCTAACGCAATTTTTACCTGATTGAGCGTTAGAAAGTTATTGACGTGTTGATATGCATCAATTTTTTCCCATGATGCACGCAGCTCATACAGTGATCCATCAACCAGTGTAGAGAACCACGCTTTCCCACCATTTTTTAGCACGCGGCGCACTTCTTTTAGTGGGTAACTTAAATCTGTACACCATTGCAGCGCTAAACTTGAAAACACGTAATCGAAGCTATCATCGTCAAATGGTAAGTTTTCAGCATCAGCAACTTGGTAGTGCATTCGTACTGCACCACAACGCTGCTCTGCTTTATCTAACATGGCTTGAGAGATATCTCCGCAGACTACTTCCGCACCGCGTTGTTGAAGTAGTTGGGAGAAATAACCCGTGCCACAACCTAAATCCAATACACGTTTTCCCGTCAAGTTTTCAGGAAGTTTATCAAGCAGCTGATGCCCGACATCACGTTGAAAAGCCGCATGTTTATCGTATGTTTCTGCTGCTTTACCAAACGAAGAGGCAATCGCGTCTTTATCTTGATGGAAACTCTCTAACGCGAGCGTTTGCGCTAATGCGGTAGTTGCATTATCCATTACAGCGCTCCTAATGCTTGCTTCAATGCCATTGAAAGCGTTTTAACTTGTTCGTTGGTGTGATTGGCAGTGAGTGTGATTCGAAGGCGAGACGTCCCTTTAGGCACCGTCGGTGGTCGAATAGCGGTAACCCAAATGCCGTTTTGGCGACAAGCGCTCGCAACCTGCAAAGCCAGTTCAGATTCACCAATCACAAACGGCTTAATCGAAGTCTGAGTCTCAACAAAGCCCTCCAGATCGCTGAGGCAGTCTCGATACACTTCACTAAGCTCTGAAAGCTTTTCACGTCGCCAAGACTGCTCTTGAACGATAGAAACCGCATGCGTTAGCGCATAGGCTTGTGCCGGAGGCATCGCTGTGGAATACACATGGTGACGAGCAAACTGAGTTAAAAAGTCCCCCGTTGCGTGGTCACATAAAATAGCCGCGCCAGACATACCAAACGCTTTGCCGAAAGTAACGATCAGTATCTCGGGTTTAACCGTTGCCAACTCACAAGAACCACCACCGGATTGACCAAGAACGCCAATACCATGAGCGTCATCGACAGCAAACCAAGCATCATGACTACGAGTGACTTCAGCTATATCGCTAAGCGGCGCACAGTCGCCGTCCATGCTGAATACCCCTTCAGTCACAACTAGATGGTTGTCTTCGCTATTAATCAGCGACTTTAGGTGCTCGATGTCATTGTGTTTGAAGCGCTTCATCTTAGCTGGTGACAACGCCCCCGCTTCCATCAGTGAGGCATGGTTCAAACGGTCTTGGATCAATACGTCTGATTTTTCCAACAAGGTGAACAACAAGGCTTGATTAGCACTGAATCCAGAACCAAACAGAATTGCTCTGTCGTAACCCAACCATTCGGTCAGTGCGGCTTCTAAATTGCTGTGCGCGGCACTAAAGCCAGTCACCATCGGTGATGCTCCACTGCCACTACCATATACGCTTAAACCTTGCTGCCAAGCCCGAACAAGCGCTTGGTCATTAGCCAATCCCAAATAATCATTACTTGAGAAATTAATGTAGCGTCTACCTTCGTGTTCCAAAACGGACTGGTTACCGGCAAACACCACATTCATAGAACGATTCAACCCTTGCGTTTTACGCTCAGCAAGGGCGGACTCGATACGAGATTTAAACGCTGGCATCGTAGAAAAGGTCGTCTTTTGTCGGACGGGCAGCAACGCGCTCTACGACGCGATCGAGTAACTCGTTTTCTTCGATTTCATCAGGCTTTTGAGACACCTCTTGGCTGTTAATACCGAGCTTGTTGAACAGCATCATGTCTTTGTCTTCAGAAGGGTTTGGCGTGGTCAGAAGCTTGCAGCCATAGAAAACGGAGTTTGCACCCGCCATAAAACACAGCGCTTGCATTTGTTCGTTCATGTTTTCACGGCCAGCGGATAAACGAACGGCTGATTGAGGCATCATGATTCGTGCAATCGCAATCAGGCGAATGAAATCGAAAGGCTCAACATCATCCACTTCTTCCAGTGGTGTCCCCTTTACCTTCACGAGCATGTTGATTGGAACGCTTTCAGGGTGTACCGGTAAGTTAGCCAATTCAACCAACAAACCAGCTCGGTCGTTAGCACTTTCACCCATGCCGATGATGCCACCGGAACAAATCTTCATGCCAGCATCACGAACGTGAGACAAAGTATCTAAACGGTCTTGGTAAGTACGTGTGGTAATGATGTTGCCGTAAAATTCAGGTGAGGTATCTAGGTTGTGGTTGTAGTAATCCAGACCTGCGGTTGCCAATTGCTTTGCTTGATCTGGTGTCAACATACCTAATGTCATACACGTTTCTAAACCCATGCCCTTCACACCTTTGATCATGTCAGTCAAATGCGGCATGTCACGCTCTTTAGGGTTTTTCCATGCAGCGCCCATACAGAAACGAGTAGAACCAGCATTTTTGGCTTTTTGCGCAGCATCGAGTACGCGTTCTACTTCCATCAGACGCTCTTTTTCGATGTCTGTGGTGTAACGAGCACTCTGAGGACAGTACTTACAATCTTCTGGACAAGCACCTGTCTTAATCGACAGAAGCGTGCTTACTTGAACATGGTTGGTTTGTTGATATTGACGATGTACAAGCTGCGCTTCGAATAGGAGATCCATGAATGGTTTTTCCATGAGATCGCGCACTTCAGCATGCGTCCAGTTATGACGAACTTCCACGTGTATTCCTTTAGTCACTTTTGTTGTTGTGTTGACAGTCTACTGAGTCTCGATAAACTGTCAACACAACACAAAAGAACAAAGTTTACATCTGTTTATTTTTTAACCTCAATTATTATTGGAATCGCACATGGATCTCGCCTTCGACCGCCAGCATATCTGGCATCCCTACACTTCGACATTGACACCTCTGACCTGCTACCCAGTAGCATCGGCAAATGGTGTTCACATTAAATTGGAAGACGGTACTGAGCTGGTCGACGGCATGTCTTCTTGGTGGTCGACGATCCACGGCTACAACCATCCGCATTTAAATCAAGCCGCTCACCAGCAAATCGATCAGGTCTCTCACGTGATGTTTGGCGGGATTACCCACCAGCCAGCAATCAGTTTGTGTAAGAAGTTGCTATCCCTAACCCCAAGTAATCTTGAAAATGTATTCCTTGCCGATTCAGGCTCCGTTGCCGTAGAAGTCAGCTTAAAAATGGCACTGCAATATTGGCATGCAAAAGGCGAACGCCGACCGAAGTTTCTTACTTTGCGACACGGTTATCACGGCGATACGTTTGCGGCGATGTCGGTTACCGATCCCGATAACTCAATGCACTCTCTCTACAAAGGCTTTTTGCCTGAGCATATCTTTGCGGAGTCACCAACTTGTGGTTATTGGGATGAATGGAAGCCAGAAGACCTCACCGACTTCGAGCACAAGATTGAGACGCACCATAAAGAACTTGCTGCGGTGATCCTAGAGCCTATCGTTCAAGGCGCAGGCGGCATGCGTATCTACCATCCAGAGTTTCTCAAAGGCGTGCGTAGGCTTTGCGACAAATACGGCTTGTTATTGATTGCAGATGAGATCGCAACCGGATTTGGGCGTACCGGTAAATTGTTTGCCTGCGAACATGCAGACATTCAGCCAGATATTTTGTGTGTCGGGAAAGCACTCACTGGAGGCTACATGACCCTCTCTGCAACTCTGGCGAGCAAACACGTTGCGGATACCGTTTGTGGTGGTGATGCAGGTTGTTTTATGCATGGCCCAACGTTTATGGGTAACCCACTTGCCTGTGCTGTTGCAACTGCAAGTTTGGAATTGATTGAGCAAGGTAACTGGCAACAGCAAACCCAACAAATCGAAGCGTTGTTTTCTGAGTTACTACCAAAACTTGAAGAATACGACTTGGTGAAAAACACCCGTTGGTTGGGCGCTATTGGCGTAGTGGAAACGTATCGCCCTGTGAATATGGAAACCATCCAAGCCTTGTTTGTTGAACACGGAGTGTGGATTCGTCCATTTGGCAAACTGATTTATATGATGCCGCCGTTCATCAGCAAGCCAGAAGATATTGAAAAGTTAGTGAATGCGATTGATGCTGCGTTACAACGTAAAGACTGCTTCGCTTCATAGTTCAATTCAATACGAAAACGGTTTGAGTATGAGACTCAAACCGTCTCGTTATTTATTAGAGCAGTAAAGCTATCGAAGTTGACTGTCTTTACTCGCTCGTCGATTGAACAATGCTTGGCGTTGAGATACCAATTCGATTGTTGACTGACATTCGATACACAAACGAACGCCTTTCATTGCAAGACGACGCGCTTCTGGAATCTCATCACCACACTCATCGCAGTAATGGGCGCTCTCACCCTTTGTGATACTGCCACGAACACGGGAAATCTCGTCGTCTATTGTGTTTTGAATTTGTTGGCTGACGCTATCGTCGTTTGCCCACCCTACGGCCATAAGCCCTCCTCGTTACTTGAATGAGAAAATCTACTTACCGTGGTAAGGTGGACGATTATATCGATTACAAATAACAAGATAATTAGGGTAAATTCGAAAACACTATTGCAGCCTAGTAATAATCAATTTTCACTCGACGCAGATAACAAAAAACCCAGCACTAAGGCTGGGTTTTGGTGTTCTAGTGGTTAATGAATTAACCGATGTGCGTTGCGCCCGCCATGTACTTCTGAAGTACTGTAGGGATTGCAATGCGGCCGTCTGCTTCTTGGTTGTTTTCTAGGATAGCAACCATTGTACGACCTACAGCTAGACCAGAACCGTTTAGCGTGTGTACAAGCTCAGGTTTCTTCTCGCCTTTACGACGGAAACGCGCTTGCATACGACGAGCTTGGAAGTCCCACATGTTAGAACATGAAGAGATTTCACGGTAAGTTTCTTGAGCAGGAACCCAAACTTCTAGGTCGTAAGTCTTACGAGCGCCGAAGCCCATGTCACCTGTACATAGAACCACTTTACGGTAAGGAAGCTCAAGAAGTTGTAGAACTTTCTCAGCGTGACCTGTTAGCTCTTCTAGTGCGTTCATTGAATCTTCTGGCTTAGTGATTTGTACTAGCTCAACTTTGTCGAACTGGTGCATACGAATCAGACCACGAGTGTCACGACCGTAAGAACCCGCTTCTGAACGGAAACATGGCGTGTGAGCTGTCATCTTAATTGGTAGATCCGCTTCGTCAGAAATCGTGTCACGAACTAGGTTCGTTACAGGTACTTCTGCAGTAGGGATTAGAGACAGTTTACGTGGCTCTTCGTCGTTTACTTTTTCCGCTAAAGGCTCAGTGTGGAAAAGATCTTTACCGAACTTAGGAAGCTGACCAGTACCGAATAGGCTGTCAGAGTTTACTAGGTAAGGTACGTACATTTCTGTGTAGCCGTGCTCTTCAGTGTGAAGATCTAGCATAAACTGAGCGATTGCACGGTGTAGACGAGCGAATTGGCCTTTCATCACGATGAAACGTGCGCCAGTGATCTTAACTGCACTTGCGAAGTCTAGACCGTCGCCCATTTCGCCTAGGTCAACGTGATCTTTCAGTTCGAAGTCGTAAGACTTTGGCTCACCCCAACGAGAGATTTCAACGTTGTCGTTTTCATCTTTGCCATCTGGCACTTCATCTGCTGGGATGTTTGGTACAGAAAGCGTGAATTCGTCTAGTTGAGCCATTACTTGCTCAAGTTCAACTTTCTTCGCATCAAGATCGCTACCTAGCGTACCGATTTGTTTCTTGATCTCTTCTGCGCCTTCTTTGTCGCCAGCCGCCATTTTTTGGCCGATTTGCTTGGAGATGGAGTTACGCGTGGATTGTAAATTTTCTACTTCTACTTGAATGGACTTACGTTGTTCTTCAAGTTTACGAATAGTATCTACGTCTAGCTTAAAGCCACGACGCGCCAGTTTAGCAGCTGTTTCATCCAGCTCTGTACGAAGTAATTTAGAATCCAGCATTGTTAATCCTATGCTTTTTGTTGTGAAATCACGCGCACTTTCCAAGCGTACGCGTTAAAAAAATTTACTAAACAAATGTATCCAAAAACGCCTACTTTTCATAGCGCTTTTGTGGGCTATTTGCGTCTAAAGTAGCCAAGTAATTTAACTTTTCGCCGATTTTGGTCTCTAGACCACGATTTGTCGGCTGATAGTACCTACGATCGCCCATTTCAGGCGGCAAATATTGCTCACCGGCTGCGTAAGCACCAGGCTCATCGTGAGCATAACGATACTCTGCCCCATAACCCATGTCTTTCATCAAACTGGTTGGTGCATTTCGAAGGTGATGCGGCACTTCATATTCAGGTAAGTTATGAGCGTCCGTGAGCGCTTGTTTCCAAGCAACGTAAACGGCATTACTCTTTGGAGCGCACGCGAGATAAACAATAGCTTGAGCAATCGCACGTTCACCTTCTGCTGGACCAACGCGCGTAAAACAGTCCCACGCGGAGAGTGCCACTTGCATGGCTCTAGGGTCCGCATTGCCGACATCTTCCGATGCTATCGCAAGTAATCGACGGGCAATGTAAAGAGGATCACATCCCGCTGCAATCATACGTGCAGCCCAGTAAAGCGCAGCGTCCGGGTTTGAACCACGAATGGATTTGTGGACCGCAGAGATTAAGTCGTACCAGATATCACCTTTGTTATCGAAGCGAGAGACTTTCTCCCCTGCCACTTCAGCCAGCAACTTAAGCGTGATCTCTTTTTCACCTTGCGCATTGTCTTCTGCCATGTCGTAGAGCAGCTCAAGATAATTGAGAGACATGCGAGCATCACCGTTTACCAGTTCTGCTAGGCGGTCTAATACGTTATCAGCGAAGTGTGCAGGTGTATTGCCCAAGCCACGTTCTTTATCGCTGATCGCTTGGTTCAGCGCCAGTGAGATTTCATCTCTATCAAGAGACGTCAGCTTGTAGACACGTGCACGTGACAGCAATGCGTTGTTTAACTCAAACGATGGGTTTTCTGTCGTCGCACCAATAAAGGTAACCGTGCCATCTTCGATATGCGGTAAAAACGCGTCTTGTTGAGATTTGTTGAAGCGATGCACCTCATCCACAAATAAGATGGTGCGGCGGCCCGCCATTTTGTTCTCACGTGCTTTCTCGATTGCAGCACGGATTTCTTTCACACCAGACGTTACCGCAGACACACGCTCTACTTCAGCATTGGCATAGTTTGCAGCCACTTCCGCTAATGTCGTTTTGCCTGTGCCTGGTGGTCCCCAAAGGATCATAGAGTGAATGTGACCCGCCTCTAGCGCACGGCGCAGTGGCTTACCGGGGCCTAAAATGTGCTGCTGTCCGATGTATTGTTCGATCGTTTCCGGTCTCATACGAGCAGCAAGGGGACGAAAATCTTCGTCCCCCGAGAAATCTAATGTGTAATTACTCACTACCAATTAATTCCTTTGGTCATCCACTTCCACACCTTTTGGAATTGTGAATGTGAATCTGTCTGCTTTTGGTTTACCCAGCTTCACGTTGTTAAAGGTGAACAAACCTTTTTGACCGTCTTGCTCAACCACGTTGAAGCCTTTCACCACACCTTTGGCATCAATATTAATCTGGAATTGACCTTGTGTGGAGTCTACTGCGGTAGGAATGAGAGTGAACTGGTCACCTTTTTGAGATATTTTGTAGTTATTCCAATCACTTGCTCGGTTACGCGTTAGCAAAACAAATGGCGTTTGCTCTGTTGCTTGCTCTTGCCAGTAGATGCTCACTTGCTCGATGAATGGGCTGTAGTACCACAATGTCTTACCGTCAGAGACCAATAGGTTCTCATCGGGGAATGTTGTACTCCAACGGAACAGGCTTGGGCGAGCGATTTCAACCGTACCTTCTCCTTCCATCACCGTTTCGCCTTCAGGGCTGATAACCTGCTGAGAGAAATCCGCACTGAAGCCATCATTCATAGAAAGGCGTTTGTTTAATTCATCTTTAGGAGATGCTGCGTGTGCGGTAGAAAAGAGGGAAAAGCTTAAAACAAGCGCAGAGAAAAGTTTCGCTGAAAATAGTTTTTTCATTCAGATACCTATTATTAGAACCACTCACCTCAGTTGGACTGAGGTGAGTAACACAAGTTCATTAATCTTTTGGTGGCGCAGGTGCCAGTACTTCACGGTTACCGTTATGACCCGGAGCACTTACGATGCCCTGCGCTTCAAGCTGCTCTACAATACGGGCGGCACGGTTGTAACCTATCTTAAATCGGCGCTGAACACCGGAAACCGAACCTCGACGTGATTGAACCACGTGCTCAACAACTTGATCGAAGAGCGGGTCCACATCTTCATCCGCTTCCATTTGCTCACCTGGCAATAGACTTTCTGGAGTTTGATCTCCACTGATGATCTCTTCAATGTAGTTCGGTTTACCACGCGCTTTCCAGTTGTTTACAACAGCATGAACATCATCATCTGATGCAAATGCACCGTGAACACGAGTTGTATGACTTGATCCCGGCGGTAGATACAACATATCACCCATACCAAGTAGTGATTCTGCGCCGCCTTGATCTAGGATTGTACGAGAGTCCGTTTTAGTCGATACCGTAAACGCAACACGAGTTGGAATGTTCGCTTTAATTAGACCGGTAATAACATCAACCGATGGACGCTGAGTCGCAAGAATTAAGTGAATACCTGCCGCGCGCGCTTTTTGCGCCAAGCGAGCAATCAGTTCTTCAACTTTCTTACCTACCACCATCATCAGGTCAGCAAATTCGTCAACAACAACGACGATGTAAGGCAGCTTTTCTAGCAATGGCGGTTCAGTATCCATGCTGTCGCCTTCCTGCCAGAACGGGTCATGGATTGGGTGGCCCGCTTCTGCTGCCATCTTCAATTTTTCGTTGAAGCCCTTCACATTACGTACACCTAATGCCGACATCAATTTGTAACGACGTTCCATCTCGCCCACACACCAACGTAGAGCGTTTGATGCGTCTTTCATATCAGTCACAACTTCAGAAAGAAGATGAGGGATACCTTCATAAATAGAAAGCTCTAGCATTTTCGGGTCAATCATGATGAAGCGTACATCTTCTGGGCCTGCTTTATACAGCATGCTCAAAATCATCACGTTCACACCCACCGACTTACCAGAACCTGTTGTACCTGCTACTAGCACGTGAGGCATCTTCGCAAGATCGGCCACCACAGCTTCACCCGCAATGTCTTGACCTAACACAACCGTTGTTGGTGACGTTGCTTGCTCAAACTGAGGGCTACTGATGACATCAGATAAATAGACCGTCTGACGACTCATGTTTGGCAGTTCCAAACCGATGTAAGGCTTGCCAGGGATTACTTCCACGACACGTACCGCCATCGCAGACAATGCACGCGCTAAGTCAGTTGAAAGACCAGAAATACGACTTACTTTCACCCCCGGCGCCAAATCAAGCTCAAAACGAGTGATCACTGGACCAGGATAAATACCAACCACATCGGCTTTGATTTTGTAGTCAGCGAGTTTGCTCTCTACCAATCGAGCGACCTGCTCTAACGCATCACGGTCGATAAAGTTTTCACGTTTTTCTGGATGATAAAGCAACTCGAGCGTTGGGAGTGGCTCTTCCGGAACTGGCAAGTTTTCTTCTTTCTGTACCAAAAATGGGTTCTGTGTTGCAGCGACTTTGGCTTGCGCATTGGAAACCATATCTTGGAATGCGGTAACGTCTTGGTCGTTGTCTTGGACCTCTTCTACCTCCACTTTTTGAGGTGCAGGTTCAAATGTTGTTGAAGGTGTTGCAACTTGCTGATGAGGCGTTGTTGGCTGTACTTGCTGCGCAGGCTGAGACTCCACTTCGTCTTCATCATCTAACACATCAAAGTCAGATATCGTAGGCTCAATATGTTGGCTCGATTCCGTTTGCGCCGTGATGCTATCTAATACAGCAGAATCAATTGCAGGCTCTTCATGTACAGGATGCTCAATACTTGGCTGCTGTACTTGCTCTGCTTCAAATTGTTCGTACTCCGCATAATCTGGTTCAACACTGATCGGTTCTTCTGTAGCTGTATGTTGCTCGACATAGGAAGAATAAGTGTCTGCAAATGATGGGGTAGCCTGTTCTTCAGTTCCCCAGTCATCTGCTTGTTGCGCCGCTGCTTCAAGCTCCTCTATCGTAACATTCAGTTGCTTGGTGCGTTCCAAGAGCGGATCAACGTTATCAGTGTTAACCGTATGGATAGGTTGTATTTGAGGCTCAGGTTCAGAATAAACTGGCGCAGCATTAACCGTAGCCTTGCGTTGTGGTGGAGTCGGTTCTACCATCGCCTGTTCCGCAGGCTTATGAGGTTTAGCTTGCGGCATATAAATAGGATACTCATGCGCTGGCGCCGACTCTTTCGGTTCATCGACATCGTACGCCGTTAAATGAGGAAGCGGCTCATCATCAATTTCATGGTCTACATTATGTTTAGGCGTAGAGACTTTATCTTCTACAAACTCATCAAGCTGAGGTTCTAAAACTTCCTGCTCTGAACCTCTTGCCTTATTTGCAAGCGCGGCAATTAGTGCTAATGCACGATCACCAAGCCATTCCACGATGTTAAGCCATGAGATGCCAGTGAAGAGCGTAAAGCCCGCTCCCCACAAGAACAGCAATACCAATGTGGTACCGAGTACATTCAATGTAGGTAAAGCGAGGCTAGACAACACATCCCCGACCACACCTCCGGATGAAAAATACCAAATGTCATCAAAATTAATATCGGCAAGACCGCAACTGGTCATAATAAGGACGACCAGACCGAGCAGCCTTGTACCCCATAGCATGAAATCAATGGGCTCATCTTCTCCTCGTTTACGGCAAATCACCCATGCAGCCGCCGCTAGCAAGAAAGGGATTGGGTAAGCGAGAGAGCCAAATGTGAAGAATAGAGTATCGGCTAGCCAAGCGCCGAAAAGGCCACCAGCATTATCGATATCCCCTCCCCATGCGGTTTGGGACCAAGAAGGATCGGCCGGACTGAAGGTAAATAGTGCAACCGCAAGCAATACCGAGCTAAGAACGCCAACGATAAAGCAGCACTCTTTTAAGCGTTGGAAGCCATTTAAGCGTGAAGACTGGGGCTCTTCACTGGTTTTGATAATGGTTTCGACTTTCTTTGCGTTCTCTTTGAACATAAATCAACTTGAATATGGAAATGAAATAGGAAATTGCAAAACATTCCGAGCGGCATCAAGCCGCTCGGTAAATTGATTTAACCATATCAAGGAGAAAAACCCAATTACTCTCTGGCGAAAGCGGAAGCATATACCGCTTTCTTTGCAAGAAATTAACGAGTTTTGATCACAAGCTGGTTAGATTGTTTCACTTCTTCCATAACAACGTATGTGCGAGTGTCATTTACGCCAGGTAGACGTAGTAACGTATCGCCCAATAGTCGGCGGTAAGCACCCATATCTGATACACGGGTTTTAAGAAGATAGTCAAAGTCACCTGAAACAAGATGACACTCTTGTATGTCGTCTAGCTTTTGAACAGCTGAGTTAAACTGCTCAAACACATCCGGCGCACCACGGTTTAGCGTAATCTCAACGAATACTAATAGTGATGCATCCAGGAACTGCGGATTCAATAATGCAGTATACCCTGTGATATAACCCTGACGCTCTAAGCGACGTACACGCTCCAAACATGGCGTTGGAGAAAGTCCCACACGTTTTGAAAGCTCAACGTTTGAAATACGACCGTCTTTCTGCAGCTCATTAAGAATGTTGCGGTCGATACGGTCTAGTTCCTTGGACGGCTTTTTATAGTTGTCTGCCATTTTTTATTCCACCTTATTACTTCCTTGCAAAAAAATATACTACAACTTTTTAATATTTGGTGCCAAATTTTACAAATCTATAACTATACTAGTTATTAATTCGACAATAACACCCTACTAACAGTTAATACAACCATTATAGAAAGAGGATACAGGATGATCATTGGCGTACCTAAGGAAATCAAGAATCACGAATATCGTGTTGGTATGATCCCAGCTAGCGTGAGAGAACTCATCTCACATGGTCACCAAGTTTTAGTTGAGACCAATGCAGGTGCCGGCATTGGTTTTTCAGACGATGATTACATCGCTGTCGGCGCATCCATTCTCCCTCATGCTGCTGACGTATTTGCGCAAGCAGACATGATTGTAAAAGTAAAAGAACCCCAAGCAGTAGAGAGAGCAATGCTCCGCGAAGGGCAAATTTTATTTACTTATTTACACCTAGCACCAGATTTTCCACAAACTGATGAGCTAATCAAGAGCAAAGCTGTCTGTATAGCCTATGAGACTGTAACAGATAATATGGGTCGTTTGCCACTGTTAGCACCAATGTCAGAAGTGGCAGGTCGGATGTCTATCCAAGCTGGCGCGCAAACGTTGGAAAAATCGCACGGCGGTCGTGGTCTGCTCCTAGGCGGCGTACCTGGTGTTGAACCTGCAAAAGTCGTTATCGTTGGTGGTGGCGTTGTTGGTGCAAACGCTGCTCGTATGGCGGTTGGCCTTCGCGCTGACGTCACCATTCTAGACCGTAACGTAGACACACTTCGTAAGCTTGACGAAGAATTCCAAGGTCGCGCAAAAGTGGTTTATTCTACTGAAGACGCTATCGAGAAGCATGTTCTAGAAGCGGACCTTGTTATCGGTGCCGTTCTAATTCCTGGCGCAGCAGCACCTAAACTGGTCACTAAAGAGCACATTGCTAAGATGAAGCCTGGTGCAGCAGTGGTTGACGTGGCAATTGACCAAGGCGGTTGTTTCGAAACTTCACACGCGACAACTCACGCAGATCCAACTTACATCGTTGATGAAGTGGTTCACTACTGTGTAGCAAATATGCCTGGCGCAGTTGCTCGCACTTCAACATTTGCACTCAACAACGCTACACTTCCATACATCGTGAAGTTAGCAAATAAAGGCTACCGCGAAGCACTTCTAGAAGACAAAGGCTTCCTTGAAGGTCTAAACGTTATTCACGGAAAAGTAACATGTAAAGAAGTAGCAGAAAGCTTTGACTTGGAATACGTTGAACCAACTCAAGCTATTGCTATGTTCAATTAATGACAAAATAACACATAACTTGTCACGTTTTGTTTACAAAAGCCCACACTGAAGTGGGCTTTTTCATATAGAGCGTTTGGCTATAAAGAATAACTAAATCTTATATGCGCAAATTAAAATATTTCTAGGCGTGACCGATTTAGGGCAAAACTCTGACAATCTAACACGGTAACCACGTTCTTCAAGATAAAGCACTTTGTCTAATGCGAGCCAAATCTCCAACGGACGTTGAAAAACAAGTTGCACTAAGCTCATTCTCTCCATTTGCCAGAAGCGTTGTTCGCTTAACTTTTCAAAATGAGAGAAATCGATTTCTTGAGGAAGAACAATGCCTTTTTGCTCCGCTGCCCAGCGACAGAACGATTCAAAACCATCACTTAATTGCGACTTACGGATACTCGGCACAGGCTGATACTCTGCCATTCCCAAAGCTTGTCGCGTGATCAAATCAAACCCAAGACGAAACATCATTTCCTGCTGACGATGACGACGCACGCGCTCTCCTCCCGTCACCGTTTGTTGTAATGGGATACGCAGTTCTTGCTTAGACAATGAGAGAGAAGAAGCCCTGCCCAATTCCGACATCGGCTGGTATTGTTCCGACTGAATCAAGTGGTAACAACAAGGTGATATGGTCATCGCAGCAATCCCATTTTCACTGCCGTACTGCATTAGACGAACGTGAAGGTCACCGCACGCATGCAGTGCTACTGCGTGTTGCGTTGGCTTAAACACGGCTTTCGCTTTGCTATCAAACGCGTCGCCTTGAATAAACGTCATCTTCCAATGATGTTCATTGGCTGCTTGTTGTCCCGAATCGCACAGTGCTTGTTGGTATTCAAAGCTGGTTACAGGCTGATCGGTTTGCGTGGTCAGGATTCGCCCCAAGTAACCTTTACCTGAGCACCATTCTAGCCATTCTTCGCCACAGTGTTGTTGAATTGCAGCTTCACCCATCGAGCTAATTTGCTCCAACTTACGTCCCGGAATACCGTTATCTAAACCACGAGCGAGTTCCAAGCCGTTTAACGACAAAAGCTCTAAATGAGTCAGTTCTGCGAGTTGTTCAAGCTCAGGCAAAAACGGACTAAGTGCTTTTAACGCGAGTTCTGGTGCTGCTTTGTATTCTTCGATTTGAGAGGGAGTAAGAGACGCTAGCCATTGGCACAGCCGAGGATGTTGCTCCTGCCAAGGTAATGAAGTGCGAATGCTGCTTTTAAAAGGCTCGAATCGCCACAAAGATTGGTTTTCGATTAAGCAGTCATTAATAAATTGAAATTGCGTTTTCATAGCTCCCCCTACAACGAGCGCATTGTAGAGGGAATCGAAACATCAATGAAGTGTTATCTGACCGGAAGATCGATGTCTTTAAACATCTCTTCGATTTCTGCATTAGACTTCAACGAAATCGCCTGCTCAACCACTGGACGCGTTAAGTGCGGTGCAAAACGCTCCATAAAATCGAACATGTAAGAGCGTAAGAATGTACCACGGCGGAAGCCGATGCTCGTGGTGCTCGCGCCAAACAAATGGCTCGCATCTATTGCAACCAAGTCACCGTCCTGCTCTTCATCCACAGCCATGCTTGCAATCACACCCACACCAATACCCATACGAACGTAAGTTTTAATGACGTCTGCATCAGTTGCAGTGAACACCACTCGCGGGGTTAAACCTTCGCGGTTGAATGCTGTATCCAGCTCTGAACGGCCAGTAAAACCGAACACGTAAGTGACTAATGGGTAAGCGGCAAGATCACTGATCGTTACTTTGTCTTTCTTCGCTAGTGGGTGATCTTTAGGCACAACTATTGAACGATTCCAGTGATAACAAGGCAACATGATGGCATCTTGATATAAGTGAAGCGCTTCTGTCGCAATCGCAAAATTCGCTGTGCCTTTAGCTATCGCCTCAGACATTTGTGATGGTGTACCTTGGTGCATGTGTAACGACACTTTTGGATAACGAGAAGTAAAACCTTTGATGACATCTGGCAGTGCATAACGAGCCTGCGTATGTGTCGTGGTGATATTCAGCGTCCCCATTTCTGGATGGGTGTGCTCTCCAGCCACCGCTTTGATACTTTCTACACGAGCGAGAATTTCTTGAGAGATACGTACAATTTCTTCACCAGCTGGCGTCACTTGCGTTAAGTGCTTACCGCTACGTTCAAAAATCTGAATGCCTAACTCGTCTTCCAGCAACCGAACCTGTTTACTGATACCTGGCTGAGAGGTATATAAGCTTTCCGCCGTTGCAGATACATTCAGATTATGGTTTACAACCTCAACAATATACTTCAGCTGCTGCAGTTTCATCGTAATCCCTTACTTATTCATGAGAGAGTTTATTGGCCACTCAAGTGAGCGATATAATAATTAGTTATAACGCGTTCAAATCGAAATGAACAGCAATTTCTAACTTATACCTCAATCACATACTAATAATCTTCAAGCAAGAAACAATATGCACAAAGTTGAGCCAATAAATGACCGAAGTTCTATGATGTGACTTCTATCAGTAACTAAAACGTGGGAGAGACAAAATAATCAAACAAATAAGGTGCCGAGTAAGATAAGATTCATGTATTCTTTAACGCTAGCCGCAGAAAAGTAAAGCAGACGCAAAGATATGAATATTGGTTTAATAATCGCTTTGGTAGCCATCCTACTGGTGTTAATCCTAGGCTATAACATTATGTTGCAATATAAGGTTAAAGTTGAAACCGCAAAAAGGCAGGAATCAGCGCGATATGTAGCCTTGATAGATGGTACTGAAGAGTTGATTGGTCATGCGCACCATATCCCTTTTAGTAAAGAGCTGTTGCTGTGTCTAAACAATCGTATTCTTGACGCGCTAGAGAGCATGCATGAGCTGGACCCGAAGAACAAGCAACTTGCTCAACGTATCGAAAATATGAAGCAGCAGATTACGCAGCTAAAAGAGAATGGTCCTACTGGCGAGAGTACCACTTTCAAGATGCCGAGTAGTGATAAACAAGCTATCGTCATGCTTAAGCTGGTTAAACGACTTCGCGACACTATCCGTAACGAGCACAACAAAGGCCGATTGGATACCCAGACTTACGTCACCGAAAATGCGCGCTTGGAAACGATGCAAATTCGCATCAACATTGAAAATGTCATCAAAAGAGCAAACGACTCTATCGCTCGTGGCCAACCAGGCACCGCGCTTCAACTGCTGCGTAAAGGTATCGATGCTTTGAGCACTAAGAGCGATCCTTATTCTATTCAAGCGAAACAAAAGCTTGAAGAGATGTTAGGTGACTTAGATAAAAAGCGCCAAGATAAAAGCGATGCCGAAATGCAGCAGATTGCTGACAAAGAGCGTGACAATGACATGGAAGCTCTCTTCGGCGAGAAGAAAAAGTGGTAACATTCACTTCAGGTCAAAAAAGGCTGCAATTGCAGCCTTTTTTCTATCCGCAAGACAACGGATATGCCCAATAAAAATGTGAAGTACTAAAACTAAAATGATGAATCTAGACGCCTATCAAGATCTTCTTGCTCCCATTAACCAATTTCTGCGATGCAGTACACCTGATGAATGGGTAGAGGAAGCAAAGAAACCAGAGAACCTTCAAACCATTTTGTTAGACCACCTACTGTGCGAACTAAAAGCTGGCCAATCTGCCATGTTTTTAATTCGTAAGTATGCCGTTGACCAATCCAGTTCACATGCTCTACTTGACTGGTTTAAGCCCTACGAAGATTTTGCTTACCGTAACGTAGGCTCATTGGAAACTTTAAAAGGCAAGAGCAATATTTCTAAGTCAATCATGGCTAAGTCCGACTCACCATACAGCCAAGATTTGATCGATAAGATGGTGCTTTTGATAAAAGAGGAGTTACACCACTTTTATCAAGTTTTAGAGATCATGGAAAGTCGTGGAATTGAGTACAAAAATATTCCAGCAAGTCGTTATGCTAAAGGACTGATTTCGCATATGAAGACTCATGAGCCGGAAACGCTGATCGATAAACTCATCATTGGTGCGTACATCGAAGCCCGATCTTGTGAGCGTTTTGCCAAACTAGCACCACATATGGATGACGATATCGCAAAGTTCTACATTTCTTTATTACGTTCAGAAGCACGCCATTACCAGGATTATCTTGTATTAGCGGAGCAAATCGCAGGCAAAGATATCAGCGAGCGCATCGCCTACTTTGGACGTATAGAGGCAGATTTAATTTCTACGCCAGATACAGATTTTAAGTTTCACAGTGGTATTCCAGCCTAGCGAGCATATTCTCCCAAGGTTGAGCATACTCTGAACTTATATAGACAGAGAATAAATAAGCCGGACATTTCGTCCGGCTTATTTATTGTAGCAATGAGGTTAGGAATAAAGCTGAAACACAACAACTAGAGCTGGAATGAACCCATTCGAGTTTTCAAGTTGTGCGCTAGGCTACTAATCTGCTGACAAGCCACAGCCGTTTGTGAAGCTCCCTCAGCCATCTCTGTTGAAGCACTATTAATATGCTCCACGCTGCGATTCAGCTCTTCGGATACAGAATTCTGCTCACTGCACGCCGTTGCGATTTGTGTGCTCATTTGCGCTATGTTATCGACAGAATGTTCAATTTCTTTTATCTGGCTATCAGTATCATTAACTTGCTCAACACACTGAGAAATACCCTCCTGACAATCACGGCTTGAATGCCCTATTTTACTGCTGCTCTCTTGTAGTTGATTAACAATTTCCACAATTTGTGAAGTGGAGTCTTGAGTGCGTTGCGCCAGAGAACGAACCTCATCTGCCACAACAGCAAACCCACGTCCTTGTTCACCAGCCCGAGCGGCTTCAATTGCGGCGTTCAGTGCTAACAAGTTTGTTTGCTCGGCAATCCCGCGGATCACATCTACGACCACATTGATATTGTTTGAGCTCGATTCAAGCTCACGTGCCAGTTCATCTGATTCTTGGATCGTATGTGATACACGCTCAATTACTGCGATAGTTTGTTGTAACGTCACCGTTCCTTGCTTTGCCACTTCCGCAGCCGAATAAGCAGAGGTTGCGCCAACTTCGGTATTTTGTGCCACTTCACTTACAGCAGCTTGCATTTCTGTCATCGCAGAAGCCACCGAGCTAAGTTCAATTTGTTGATTTTGCATACCAGAAGCGGTCTGAGAAGAAATAGCACTCACTTCCTCTACTGCTGCCGTTAGCTGAATCGTTGAGTCATTAATCTCAGAAACCAACGAATGTAAGTTTGTTTGCATACCGACAAGCTCTTTGAGCAGCGTTCCTAACTCGTCTTTGCTCAATTCGCTTTCGTCGATTTGATTATTCAATTGACCCTTGGCGATTTTGGAAGCGAATTCCAGTGCTCGATCAACAGGCCCGCAGATGACTCGAGAAAGCAACATGGCAGACATTACCATGACCAATGCGACGACAAGCGCACCAACAGCAGCGCTGTATTGTGTAAATGCCGCTTCACTTTGTACTTCTTCGCCAATCAAATTCACCAACTCATCGTTCAACGCGAGGGTATCATCCAAGCTGCTCAACGCTTTTGAGTAGGTATCGAAACTTGATAAAATTACATCATTTGCACTTTCAGCATCGCCTTGGCTTAGCAATACGTTGTAAGTCTTCGTTTCTTTGATGTATTGATTCCAAGTTTCTTTAAAAACGCTAAAGGACTGCGTTTCACGCTTATTAAGGTCGAGCTTTTCGTATTCTGCAATACCAGCCTGCACATCAGAACGCCATTGGTCGAGGCCTTTTAACCACTCACCAATTTTGGGGTGATTTGCGTTTGGCAATAAAGAGAACTCATCTTTACGCACTTTAGTAATATCAACTTGGATACCTTTCAAAATCGCAACAGAAGGTAAACTTTTATCTGTTAGCACTGAGATGTCTTTATTCAGTGTTAACAAACCTTGCACCAACATTACTGACACTAAACCAAACACGGCAAAAACGGTTAAATAACTAACCGATATTTTCTTTACGACACTTAAGTCTTTAATACGCATGCACTTTCTCCCCGCAGCCTTTCCAAACCTCTCACTTAAGTGAAAGCTTAACCTCTAAAACGCACTGTTTTTTGCGCTCGATATCATTGAACGCTCTTATATACATCGGCTTGAGAGATCAAATCTTGACCAGTAATTGATAGTTTTATCACATGCTATTTTAAAGATAGGCTCGTATGCTCCGTATTGTGTCTACATCTTTTCATGAGCGCTTCTCGGCGCAGATCCAAGATCTCATCGATGAGCTTTTCTTTCGCGTTTATCCCAAAATGCTGGGCATAATTTTTTACTTTTGCTATCTCATTAGGCTGCAAGCGGTACACCTCTTTCTTTAAACGCGCTTCTGCTTCACTTCTAATCAGACCTTGCTCTTGTAACAATTTAATGATGGTTTCATCGGTTGGATTTACTGCTCTAGCCATGGTGCTCCATCTATCAATTTGAGTTCTAGCCATATGGCTAGATGAATGACGCCGCACAACTTATAGAGCAAAGATGACAGCTTGATTGCAGTGAATGCAATTCGTTGACTGTTGGTATTATTTTCCACCGCTTCAACGGCAACACACTCAATACCTCCACCCTCACCATTGAATAAAGATCACATTCTGATAACAATTTTCAGCACTGACTTAGATGTCATCCATATTTAACGTGCAAGTAACATTTATAAACAAGAATGATTGCTCTAGTTCAAATGATGGAAAAATAAGATGAAATTTTCGCAGTGGAGCCTTTTAGTAAGTAGCTTGATAGCGTTACCCAGCATTGCAGATACCGACGTTTACCTAACGAATAACTCTGATCAACCGTTAACTATTCAAGTAAAACATGAAGGCAGTGATTTGCTTCAATACGGAGAAGAGTGGCAACAACATGTGCAGGTACTTGGTCCGTGGGAAACTAAATCTGTATTAAGCTTCAACCGCTGGGAGGGCGTGAAATCAAATCAAACTTACCGTTTTGAAACTGTGGTTTCTAGCCCCGAAGGTGAAAGCATAACACTCAATCAAATAATGGAAGGCCATTGGTACAATTCGACCATTGAATACGGCTTGTCCGCAGCCGATGTCGAGTTATCTCTCAAAGATGATCGTAACATTCATCGTGCCAACACTAACGCTTTTGGTGCGAGAGAAACCGAACTGGCATTTAAGTCAGACAGTACCGCTCGATATGATGATCTTTACTACACCATCACGCCAAGCAAGGTAGCGGAATCTGTCGACAACGAAGAACAAAACCTTAAGTTGATGACTTATAACATCTGGGCGTTGACGGCTATTGCATCGCACATTGGAGATCGTTACGAACTGATTCCTCAACATGTAAAAGGTTACGATGTTTTGGCACTGCAAGAGGTGTTTGCCAGCGGCCGTGAAGCATTCTTACGTGAGTTAGCCAAGGAATATCCTTACCAAACAAAGATGTTAGATAAAGAAGGCGTTAATATTCATGATGGTGGCGTAATCATAGTTAGTCGCTACCCTATCGTGAATGAAGCGCAATATGTCTTTCCCGATTGCTCTGGTACAGACTGCTTTGCCGATAAAGGCGTAAATTATGCGGAAATAATTAAAGGTGGTCAGGCTTATCATGTGTTTGCTACCCATACCGCATCTTTCGATACAGACACCGCCCGTGAGTATCGTCAGCGCCAGTTCAAACAAATCCGCACACTCGCCCAATCTCTTAACATTCCTTCAAGCGAAACTGTGGTATACAGCGGCGACTTTAACGTAAACAAAAGAAAGTTTCCTGGTGACTACCAACAAATGATCGCTAACTTAAGTGCCATAGAGCCTCACTACTCTGGTTACACGGAGTCAACCTTTGATCCCCGTATCAATAACTTCGCAGGTGAAGCGTTATCAGGTGGCGAAAACGTGGAATACCTTGACTATGTTATGGTGAGTAGTGAATACGGGGTGAAATCATTCAATGACAACCGTGTAGACGTACCGCGCACAACCGCAGAGAGTTTATGGAAACACTACAACCTTTCTGACCATTTCCCAGTAAGCGCAACAATCAAGCCATGAAGAAAATCGCTTTGATAATCATGTCCGCCATTATGGCGGGCATGATATTTTTAACTTTCAGTCACGATGTTCAAAAAGAAGAGCTCGCTTCCTCTCCTTCCCCTAAGACAAAAAATCAGAATGTCTCCAGTACATCACCACAAACAAGCAGCATCGTGCCCGATACAGATACTTCACCACAAACCGCTAAGCTCCCTTCCACAGTTCAAATAACGACTGAGCGATTAACTCAACTCAAAGGCAGGAAACTTGTCGCCGAACTTGAGACGTTTTGGCAAGAGTGTATGTTGAACCGTAGTTGTGAAGAGCAGGTCGCCTTGTTTGAGGCGCATTTATCTTCAGCTCGATTCCAGCTTTTGGCGAACTACCCTCAGCTCAGCAGCCAATGGCAAGAGAGTGTAGGAAATTTGTTATTTGATGAGCAACAATCACTGGCGTCGCGTGTTGCACAGCTGAAGAACGAAGCAAGAAGCATCTGGGGGGAATTGGCTGATGTTGTTTTTGCGGATGAGTTCGCGCTGTACGATTTCAACTTAGAAGCCCAAAAGCTGGACACTCAAAGCCCAGATAACTTTTTGCGAGCTTTCGAGCAACTCACCATTGACTGGCAAGAACATGCAGGGGCTATCGGGCTAACAAGCGACCAGGAAAAATATGAGCGTGCGGTCACCCTGATTCCTAATAGTATGAGCCTACCAGATCGCTTGGCGATCATCGCAGAGCTAGAACGAACTTACTTAACGAAAGAAGAAACTAAAAACATTCACGCTCGTGAGCAACAAATTGCTGAGCAAAAAGAGCAAGTCAGAGGTTACCAACAAGCATTGCAACAACTTGAGTCCAGGCTCAGAAAAGAGAGAGCCACAAGCCATTCAAATTTGTCAGAACCGGAATGGCAAAGCTATTACCAACAAGAAGTCGCGGATTTTCGTCGTGAATTTTTTTCTTCTTAATAATGCGCTTTGACTGACTGGGAACTTAAAAAGGCACGTTGCTAACCAGCCGTCGTGCCTTATGTTCAACTCTCTACTTTTAATTCAGAACAAATTTAAACCAAATACATCTTTCACATCAAATAGCACTTTTTCGGTTTTCTCGCGAGAACGCTCACTACCTTGTTTTAAAATATCAATCAGCTGCGCTTTATCATTCAAATACATAGCGCGCTTTTCTCGAATAGGGCGAAGCATTTCTTGTAAGCATTCTTCTAACACTTTCTTGGTCAAACCATCACCTAATCCACCTCGTCGATAATGGTCTTTTAGCTGTTCGACATAATTTTTATCAGGATGAAAAGCATCGAGGTAGATGAATACAATATTCCCTTCGACTTGGCCAGGGTCCTCAATTTTCAGATGATTGGGATCGGTATACATAGATTTCACTGCCGCGGAAATCTCCTTTTCAGACGCCCCTAGGTTGATTGCATTCCCCATGCTTTTAGACATCTTATTTTTGCCATCAGTACTCGGCAAACGAGGTGCATCACTAAGTAATGGACGGCATTCCCTAAGAACCTCTTTTCCACCCAGGTGGTTTATTTTTCTCACGATTTCATTAGTTTGCTCTAACATCGGCAGCTGGTCATCACCCACTGGTACTAGCGTCGCATGAAACCCCGTAATATCAGCAGCTTGAGAAATTGGATACGTTAAAAAGCCTGCGGGAATAGAGCGTTCAAAGCCTTTACTTTGAATCTCATTTTTAACCGTGGGGTTTCGCTCTAATCGTGCGATAGAAACAAGATTACTGTAATACATTGTCAACTCGGCTAACGCTGGAATTTGAGACTGCAACGTGATCGTAGTTTGAGCGGGGTTGATACCAACAGCCAAATAATCTGCAACGACATTGAGAATATTAGAGGATACCTTTGATGGGTTATGCGCGTTATCCGTCAACCCTTGCATGTCCGCGACCAAGATCGTTTGCTCGTGCTCCGTTTGCAATTTGACTCGTTGTTGCAATGAACCAATATAGTGCCCGAGGTGTAATGGACCTGTTGCTCGATCTCCGGTAAGTATAATTTCACGCTGAGATGTATTTTTATGGGTATTCATATTTGTCTCCAAGTATTTAATAGATCGCTACTGGAGATAAAAAGATCAAACACTCTTAGCTACCATCCAGCAGCTTAAGAATGTAAGTATTCCGCGCCGCTCTATTTAGAGCGCCACCAAGAGAAGGTTGTTAATGAAGGGCGAACGTGTATTTTCATGTTTTTTAAACTAACAGCACATACCGCAGAACTCAATCTGTTTTGTACTGAATTAGAGTGAGTGTTCCAACAGCCAATTAAGAGGATTACATTGGTAAAGACATCGCAATGACCAAAACCGCACCAAATACCGAACCAGAGACAAACGCACACAGTACAGTTTTGTTGTGTTTCCTTTTCATTGATGAACTCCTATCCATAACTACGATGACCAGCCCTCACATCTAATACGCATGTGGATGCATCACGACAACGAGTTAACCAACATATCGCACGTAGGACCAGTACCGCTTTGTTAAATTGGGACCTCGTCCATAACTTGGAGTGTAAATGACTCCGGAACCTACAACAAAAGAAAATTTCATCACGTTACTGTCCTACCCTCCGGGTTTGTGGCTTAATAAGCAACAGGAACACTTTTTTCTTTTGCTGCGGATACTTACATGGAAGCTGTTTTACATCAGTTGCAATTCTCTTTGTCGATAACCGGACCTATCTGTTTGATGTTGGTACTTGGCGTTCTTTTTAAGCGCTTTGGTCTAATCAACGATAATTTTATCGAAGTAGGCTCTAAACTGGTGTTTCAAGTTACCTTGCCTGCGATGTTATTTGTCAGCATTGTGGCTTCAGAACACGACTTTTCCGCGGCAAGTGGATTCGTCAATTTCGGCGTCATCGCTAGTATTTCGTTTTTCATTTTCACCTACCTTTCCGTCAAACTTCTGTTCAAAGCATCGCCTGACCAAGGCGTTCTCATCCAAGGTGGGTTCCGAGCAAATACAGGTATTATTGGTATCGCTTACGTTGCCAATGCGTATGGTTCTCAAGGTGTGGCGCTAGCAGCGCTCTATGTCGCGGTCACCACATTTATTTATAACGTCCAAGCGGTAATTTGCTTATCGCCCAAGGGGGCAACGTCTGCCTCGCAAGCAGCAAAGATGATGGGCCGAACACTGACTAGGAATCCGCTCATAATCTCCATTGTTCTAGGAATGGCTTTTTATTTACTCGCTATTCCAGTACCGAATGTGGTTATTGACGCAGGAGACTACTTGTCCAAAATGACATTGCCTTTGGCGCTGTTGTGTACGGGTGGCTCACTTGACTTTAGCTTGATGAGAAAAGAGAAAGGTCCATCTTGGTTTGCGAGCAGTTACAAGCTCATCGTAGCGCCAGTCATCATCACCATGGGAGCTTACTTAGTAGGATTTCGAGGAATTGAGCTAGGTATTCTTTTCTTTATGAACGCCTCTCCAGTCGCTGCTGCCAGCTATGTCATGGCGCGTTCCATGGGAGGCAATGCCACGTTAGCTGCAAATATCATCGCACTCACTACGGTGCTTTCTACCGTGACCTGTACGTTGGGCATCCTATTTCTTAAGTTCTACAACTTAATATAATTGGTCCGCGATAAAATAAAGACGCTAAACGGCATTGATGTCAGTTACTGGTCGTGATTCGCAAAAGTGAGCTTTCTTACCAGACGAAAAAATTCACTCGCTTCAGATTCCGACAAACAAGAAAAAAACTCTTTCTGTAAATTCGTCATGATTTGATGAACTTGCTTTAAAGCATTTGCTCCCTCTTTTGTCATGCTTAGCATTTTAAGGCGCTGATTCGATTTACTTTTAGAAACTTGAACAAACCCTCTCTTTTCCAGATTGTCCACCATCCGCTTTGCTACACTTCGCTCAGTTCGAACCGCATCAGCCAACGCTTGCTGGCTCATAGGTTGAAATTCTTCTAAAGCGGCCAGTGCACTTGCCATTTCTAGTGTCATCAAATTTTGCCGAGAGAGCTCGGCTTGGGCACGATTGCGGTACATGCGCTGCATCACACCGCAGACAAACATAGGGCTTTGATCCAAAACGGAAATTGGAGAAATTTTCTGATCTTTCATCGTCGTTTTTCTTCTTTAGGCTTTCATTCGGTCGAAAAGGCTGTGCTGATACTGCACACAACACGCCGTCTTTCAGGCTCGCGTCATAGACGGTAACCACCAAGTGAAAACATAAAATAAAGAGCGCCGAAGCGCCCTTTTATTGTGTTTATTATCACTAGTATAACTCAGTTAACACAACCAAGTCCTACTCGCTTTGCTGAGTGGGTTTAGTGCTGGTCTCAGACAACTCTGCCTCCGACTCTTTTCTCGCACGTCGATCAAACAATCGCTCAACCACCACAAAGAAGATTGGGACGAAGAATATACCCAATATCGTGGCACTGATCATGCCACCAAGTACGCCGGTACCCACTGCGTTTTGACCTGCCGATCCCACACCTGAACTGATAGCAAGTGGTACCACACCCAAACCAAAAGCAAGCGATGTCATGATAATTGGGCGCAGACGAACGCGAACAGCATGTAAGGTTGCTTCGATAAGCCCAGCGCCTTTCTCATAGTAGTCCTTTGCAAACTCAACAATCAGAATGGCGTTTTTGGTTGCCAAGCCGACCGTCGTTAATAAGCTCACCTGGAAGAACACATCGTTATCCATACTGCGCGTCATTACCGCAAGCACAGCACCAAGCACACCAAGAGGAACAACTAACACCACGGCGAAAGGTACTGACCAACTTTCATACAAAGCGGCAAGAACTAAGAATACGACGAGGATAGATAGCGCATATAGCATCGGCGCTTGGTTTCCGGAAAGGCGCTCTTCATACGAAATACCATTCCAGTTCACCGTGAAGCCTTCCGGTAGCTTTTCTACCATTGCTTCAATTTCTTCCATGGCTTCACCAGTACTTACACCAGGAGCTGCATCGCCTTGAATATTCATTGCTGGCAAACCATCAAAGCGCTGCAAAAGAGGAGAACCATAGGTCCACTCGCCACTCGCAAAAGCAGAGAAAGGCACCATCTCTCCTTTAGCGTTGCGTACGTACCATGAATCGAAGTCTTTTGGCTGCATGCGGTATTCCGCATCACTTTGTACCATCACTTTCTTCACACGACCGCGGTCAATATAATCGTTAATGTAAGCCCCGCCCCATGCAGCTGACAGGATTTGGTTTACGTCATTGATACTGACATCCAAAGCACGAAGTTTGACGTGGTCAATGTTCACTTTGTACATTGGCGCATCTGCCTGACCGTTTGGACGAACACCGACAAGTTTCGGGTTTTGTGCTGCCATGCCCAGAAGTTGCCCTTGAGCCGCAACTAATGCATCGTGCCCTTTATTCAACGAGTCTTGGAGATAGAAATCGAAACCTGTCGAGTTACCTAGCTCTTGAATCGCTGGAGGGGCGAACGCAAACACCAAAGCTTCTTTAATGGTAGAGAAGTACCCCATCGCTCGGCCCGTAATGGAAGCCGCATCGGCGCCAGGCGCTTCACGCTCAGACCAATCTTTCAAACCGATAAATGCCATCCCCATGTTTTGGCCTTGACCTGCGAAACTAAATCCAGCAACGGAGAAGACGGATTTTACATTGTCTTTTTCGTCTACTAGGTAAAAGTCACGCATTTTCTCAAGTGTTTTTTCCGTCTGTTCTTGTGTTGAGTTAGGCGGCAAAATAGCCATTGAGAATACTGTGCCTTGGTCTTCATCTGGCAAAAATGACGTTGGAAGGTTCATAAATAACCAGCCAGCACCTGCACTCATTGCCAAAAATACAACCAACATGCGACCTGTGCGTTTTAGAAGTTTGGCAACGCCGGTTTCATAGCCTGCTGTCATCGCATCAAACTTGCGGTTAAACCAGCCAAAGAAGCCTTTCTTCTCTAGAAGCTCAGCATCGCCTTTTTTCAGCAACGTAGCACACAATGCTGGAGTCAGAATTATCGCAACCAAAACGGAAAGCGTCATAGCCGCCACAATAGTTATCGAGAACTGACGGTAAATAACCCCGGTAGAACCAGACATAAACGCCATAGGGACGAATACCGCTGAAAGCGTCAACCCCACACCAATCAGGGCACCAGTGATCTGCCCCATCGATTTTTTGGTCGCTTCTTTGGGCTCTAAACCATCTTCATGCATCACACGCTCGACGTTTTCCACCACAACGATGGCGTCATCCACCAGCAAACCGATAGCCAGAACCATCGCGAACATGGTTAACGTGTTTACGCTAAATCCAGTCGCGTACAAAATAGCGAAGGTTCCGAGCAATACGACAGGCACTGCGATCGTTGGAATGATCGTCGCACGGAAGTTCTGCAAGAACAGGTACATGATTAAGAACACAAGAAGAATAGCTTCTAATAGCGTTTTAACCACTTCTTGAATCGAGGCTTTGACGAATGGCGTTGTTTCAAATGGGTAAGCAATCTGCAACCCTTCTGGGAACGTTGCACTCAGTTGTTCTAAGCGCTCTTTTACCGCATTGGCTGTCTCAAGCGCGTTTGCGCCAGTACCTAATGAAATACCTAACCCCGATGCTGGGAAGCCATTATATTGGCCTCGAATATCATAACTTTCTGCACCACGCTCAACGCGAGCTACATCTTTCAAATAAACATTCGAACCACTGGCGTCAGACTTAAGAATGATGTCTTGGAACTCTTCTACACTGCTCAAACGACTTGCAGACGAAATCGTAGCATTCAACAACTGACCTTCCTGCGCAGGTGCCGCACCAAGTTGACCTGAAGAAACTTGCGCGTTCTGTTCACTGATCGCATTTGCTACGTCGATCGCGGTCAAGTTGAACTGCGTAAGTTTAAAAGGGTCCAGCCAAACTCGCATTGCATACTGCGCACCAAACGCCTGCACTTGTCCTACACCAGTTACACGACTTATCGGGTCTTGAATATTCGTTACAACAAAGTCGCCGATATCGTTTTCTGTAAAGTCAGGATCTTCAGAATAAACTGCGACAACCATGAGAAATGCCGTATTGGATTTATTGACGACAATACCTTGGTTTTGTACCTCCATCGGCAATGAAGTCAATGCCAATTGCAGTTTGTTCTGCACCTGTACTTGCGCGATATCAGGATCAGCTTCGCTATCAAACGTCAGGGTAATTGTCGCATTACCAAATGCATCACTGCTCGATGATAGGTAGCGAAGGTAATCTAATCCTGTCATGTTTTGCTCGATAACCTGCGTTACCGAGTCTTCAACGGTTTTTGCTGATGCACCTGGATAGCGAGCACTGATGGTGATCGTCGTCGGTGAAATCGTTGGGTATTGCGAGACGGGTAAATTGAATAATGACATTACCCCCGCCAACATCGTTAGAATCGCGAGAACCCAAGCAAATACCGGACGATCGATAAAAAATCGTGCCATGATTACTCCTGTTCACCGTTTTGGATAGTTACCGAACTGCCTGGCCCTACCTTTTGTAAACCGGCGGTAATGACTTTATCACCCGCGTTCAAACCATCAATAATGCGCCATTGGCTATTGATCGCTTCGGCAGTCTTCACTGGTTTCGCTTCCACTTTGTTCTCGCCATTAACCGTCATCACTGTCGCTTTACCTGTCGCATCACGAGATACCGTATTTTGTGGTATTAGAATCGCATCAGGGTCGACACCAGTAATGACCGTCGCACGAACAAACATTCCAGGTAGCAACAAACCGTCAGGGTTTGGGAATTCGGCACGAAGCGTCACGCTGCCCGTACTTTCGTTCACATTGACCTCAGTAAATTTCATTGTGCCTTTGTGTTCGTAAGTGCTGCCATCTTCAAGCATCAATGTAACTTGCGCAGAGTCATCTTCTTGCATATGGCCTTGGGAGAGTGATGCTTTCAAACGCAGCAGTTGCGCGGATGATTGCACAATATCAACATTGATAGGGTCAAGCTGCTGAATGGTCGCTAATTTGGCAGCTTGGTTAGCCGTAACCAACGCACCCGCTGTCACACTCGATTTACCGATCACCCCGCTAATCGGAGCTTTGACTTGCGTATAATCTAAGTTGATTTTTGCTGTGTTGATCTTGGCTTTTGCGACTAGGACCTGCGCTTTCGCTTCTTTGTATGCCGCTTCTGCTTCATCCAAGTCTTGTTGGCTGATGGATTTTTTGGTGATCAAGGTTCTGTAACGCTTCACCGTGGCATAGGTCGACTCTGCCGCAGCTTGCGCACGGATTAATTCCGCTTCAGCGCTCAGCAAATCCGCCTGAAATGATGAATCATCAATTTGATATAGCGACTGTCCTTGTTCAACAAGGCCACCTTCAACAAAATTTCGCTCCGAAATAATGCCAGTGACTTGCGGACGAACTTCTGCTTCTTTGAATGCTCTGCTACGACCCGGCAACTCTACTGTCAATGCTTGGCGCGTTGGCTGCACTGTTAACACTTCTACTTCGGTTACGGGCGCAGGCCCCCCACCTTGGCTCGATCCTTCTTCGCTAGGTTGACATCCAACCACAAAAAGGCTCGACGCAATCAGCAGAGATAGCGTGGTTTTACGTCTCATGAATTTTTCTCTCTTATCTACCGACAAGCCTTCAAGATTCCTTATTAAAAGCTTCTAGAATGACTTAATAATGACTAATGGATGTATATCCAGAACAAATTAATTAGGATGATAAATACCCAGTGTTGTACATACAACAAAATTTACAGTTCTATACGCTTACGAAAAACGTTTATGGTAAAGGTGTTATGAAGTTCTCAAATTTGAAGATTTTGGGTTGGAAATCACATTTTCCTGTGTGCAATTGCAATGGTTAAAAAGCAGCAAAAGTGATGATAAAAGCATCATTACGCTGTACAGAGTTTGTTACCGCTGTCTAGGGTTATTTGCCCACTCTGGTATACGAACTAAAGTGAGAAAGGAATGTAAATATAGTCGAAATTTCACAAGTCAGGTTCGCCACTTATCTAAAAAATAACCCGCTAAGAAGCGGGTTATTTCGTCAGTGAGATTGCTGTTCTCAGCTTATACTTTGAACTGACTGACCTGATGATCTAAACGTTGAGTTTGCTCTGACAACATGGCTAAAGAAGCTTGCGCTTGGTTTACGATTTCCACAATTGAAGTGCTACTGTCTGCAATGCCTTGTACGTTGCTATTTACTTCGTCACTTACTGTACTTTGCTGGCTCGCAGCCGTTGCAATGTGTGTATTCATCTCGTTCATACGTGAAATCGCGTTCAAGATTTCAGAAAGGGATTCACTCGCTCGGCCAGCGGACTTGATCGTTTCATCACTGCTATTTTGGCTACCGCGCATCACTTCTACAGCTTGTCCTGCACCAGATTGTAGCTTTTCAATCATGGTTTGGATTTCTCCCGTACTCTGTTGCGTACGACTGGCTAAAGAACGAACCTCGTCCGCTACCACAGCAAAGCCTCGCCCTTGCTCTCCAGCGCGAGCCGCTTCAATGGCTGCGTTAAGCGCTAATAAGTTTGTTTGCTCGGCAATACCACGAATTACATCCAGTACGGACGCAATGTTA
This sequence comes from Vibrio sp. Vb1574, assembly GCF_033338675.1. Classification (NCBI taxonomy): domain Bacteria; kingdom Pseudomonadati; phylum Pseudomonadota; class Gammaproteobacteria; order Vibrionales; family Vibrionaceae; genus Vibrio; species Vibrio sp. Vb1574. The sequence continues at coordinate 36,708 of NZ_JAWOTC010000005.1, read as the reverse complement.
CTCACATCATGATCCAATGTGTTAATGACGTGGCTTGCGCTTTCGATTTCACTTGCGAGGCTGCGAATTGAGCTAACCGTTTGATCCAAAATAACATTGGTATTGGTAAGTTCATCATTCGCTGTTTGGCTCGCAACCGCAGCTTCGTTAGCGCTATCGCTTACATTTCTGCTGGTGACTTGCATTTCATGCACTGCCGCCGCTACCGCCTCGCTATCTTTTTGCTGAGAAACGGTCGAGTTCGCGATGGTCGTGGTCAACGAGCTAAGATTTGCCATTTCGTTACGTAAGGTATTTGAGCTTTCAATTACCTGAGCGACTGTCATTTGAATTTTGGACACAAACTGGTTAAATGCGTCTGCTAAATTGCCAATTTCGTCTTGTGTTTTTACATCGATTCGCTGACTTAGATCACCTTCACCGGACGCAATTTCTGTCATCGCATTTTTAATATCATTGATAGGCTTCACAACCGTTTGCAACAACAAAAAAGCCATCGCGATAGCGGCAAAAATAACAATCACAATGCCAGCCTCAAGAATGAGTTCTGCTCTTGTTGCAGCCGCTGATATTTCGTCCTTCAATTGGCTTTGCTTTTCTTCTATTGCATCTTTTACAACGTTAAGCTGCGCTCTAACCTCGATAAATTGGTCTTCAAAGGTATGTTTGTGCTCATTGTAGTAACCACGCCATTGAGATTGAGGTAAACGTAGCATCGCCTCATAACTTGCTAACCACTTTTCACCCAAAGAGACAAGCGTTCGAACTTCATTACCATGTGTAGAAGGCATCACACCGGCTTGTGATAGCTCAATCATTTGTTCCATACGTGGCAGTGCTTTGTAGGCGTTGTCTTTGTATTCACCGATGTGATGATCAATATCGTTTTGAGTATCAGAAAGTGCAACACCTTGGATTGCAGATGTTGCTTGGTAAAGATCGCGATAAGCATCCTCAATCGTTAATAAGTTCGGCACGATCTGTTCGTTGAGTGTCTCACTCAATTCAGATTGCTTCCAACTTGTCATAACGTTTAATACAGAGCTCACAATAAACAATCCAATAATCAATGACAGCGGAATCACTATCTTCTGCTTGATCGTTAAGTTCTGGAACATGAATAGACTCTCTTTATTTATGGTATACAAACTGCCGGAAATTATATCAAACAAATAGAGTATACCATTAGGTAAAAGAGGCTATTCAACATGAAATCTAATGACTTTTTGACAAGGGTTCTAATTTCAACAATTAGTTGATTTTATACAAAATTTAACAAATAGATCTTTTCAAAAGATGCAAATTAAAATGCTCTTTCAAAACGAAAAATATGTAACAGAAAGTGAATTTAAAGGGACCACATTTTGAAGAATAGATCGACTCAATGATTTACTGAGGACACATACAAAACACAGTTCTTGGATTGAGCACCACCGCGGAATATGCAAAGGTCCGAACATTTCTTCTAAAGCTCAAAAAAACCATTGTTTATCTGACGTATTTAAGGGTACTCCTTGATGATGTTAGTCGTGATGTTGGCAGACAGGATGCTTACAAGTTTTCGAAGTTAACCAGTAGCACAGTGAACGATTCAGATTTTCTTGAGCGCCAAGGCAATAAAAAAGTTTGCTATTTTCCTCTCAAGAGACACATTAAAGAAAATAATGCAACCTAGTCACAAAGTCTTGCTACATCTTCAGAAAAGAATGATGTTGCTAAACAAATCTGGTGCAGCATACACATTGAAGCTAAACTCGTTTAAGGAACTTTTTCATATCAATATGAGAAAACATAGATTTCTCAAAGTTACACCGACCATTCAACGATTAAACTAATGTTAGCGTACCGGTACGTCCGAAAACTCCATGCATGAACCATTTGAAAGAGCCAAAATGTTCCAACCCAACTTCGCCTCAGTGGAGTGGCGAGTCGTTTCGCTCGCTCTCCTACTCTCTCTTCCTCACACTGCTCAAGCGGATCCACTAGATAAGGAAATTAGCAACCTTCTCCAACAACGTTTTTCTATCGCGGTGTTGCTGTCCGACACTGACGCAATTGCGTTTGGTATTGGCGACTTTGATCCGAATGCATTATTTGATACCGCCAACCCAGAGTTCGGGACTGACGAGTCAATCAATGAACGTCGAAGCAAATCCGTATATGTTCTCCCTTACACGACTAACTTTGACATAGAGGGCAGCGAGGACTTACATGAGCTGTCGTTTAAGGCATTTACGATACAAACAGAGAATGATCTCAAACTATTCGGCACAAGTAAGGATCTTCTCAAGGAAAGGACATACGGTGCATCGATTGGTTATGGGTATCTATACAAAGCAAGTGAAAACGTCACCCTTAGCACCAGAACGACGACTCACCTTATGCGTTATAAAAACTCATTCTCTACCGATAATAAACTTTCATCCATCATTGGAAGAATCCTAGACGGCCGTGCCGTTAACGTTTCAGCATGGGCGGCAATAGTTCAACCATCCATTAAAGCCAAATACACGTCTCCCACAAGTTGGGGGAAATGGCATGCCAGTTCGACATTGAATTCATTCATTGGGCACAGCTGGGGAAGCGCAAATAACGGCAATATAGGCAACCCTAAAGGTTGGTACCTATCTAATGAAATCACCGGTTACTACAATATTTATCACGGTGAGCAAGCTTTATTTACTGGGATTAAAAGAGTCGACCTTTCGCATGATTTAAGCGACGAACTTGGAAGTCCGCATTACTACGAAGCTTCTATAGGATGGCTATTTTATGCACCAAAGCCCTTTGATTGGTTGGACAATTTCGGCATAGGCGTTAACTTCAACTACGGCTCGACTCTCAGAGGTGGCAGCATTCAACTTTACTACAACAAACAATAAAGCCGTCAGTACAGGAACCAGTTGGTAGCATATATAACAAGAAGAACTAGAAGACACAAAAGGAATGGCAGAGTTAGCGTCTTCGCAAACTTTTTCATGAGACTTGGGTTATCAAACACCACACCTTCCGCTTCTCTTACCCTTCGCTCTTCGTCAAAATGCCATTTAATGGCTAAGTAGGCTCCTATCCCTAATACAATAAGCTTAAAAGCTCCAGCAAAGTAAGGAAAGAAATTAGCCCAACTGTCGTTCATTATCCATCTCCATCAAATTCAATATCAGCTTTGCGGTGGCAGAATCCAAGATTCATGTAGAATGCCCCCCTCAAAGTCAGACTCTCTGGCTAGCGTCAGTCTACTGCTCGAGATAGCTGTCCACAACTCTCTTTACCATATCGGCATTTATTAATTATTTAATAAATAACAAGAAAGACACTAGCACACTTGCTGAAAAGTAAGTGTCAGTTTGGATTGAAACTCATCAGGAATCGAAAATGGTCCACAGTCGACTTGTTGATCTAGTGAAAGCCGAATTACCTAGCTTTAAATCGTTCGCTAGTATAAAAATGTAGCCTATCGCACTTCTGGTCGAGTCCTAACAAACTTATGATGCATATGTCATTAGCGGTGAAATTTTAAGTTTATCAATTAGCTAAAGTTTCCCACCTTAACTATCAGTAAGCTTGCTGTGTTTGAGACGATCTCGACATGACTAGTGTATAAATAGTAAGGAGGTTCAAAGTGAAGGCAAGGCAAATTTCCTTACTAAAAATATTGTTTTTGTAATTTTATTTCAGGATTATCGAAACCATCATAAGGATAATTCGAACTAATCTTAATCCATGCTCCTTCAGTTACATTTGCTTTCTTTTACTCACTTCTCGCGACTATTAGTGGCATTTTGAGACAATTTCCTACACTCCTTTCTTTCCCTTAGTTGATATAAATCATGGTTAGAAGAAAACAGAATCACCTGTATTTCTCGATACATGAATCCAAACTGCCCGACTTTTCGTAACTAAATTACAAATAGACACGATTTTTAGTATGGCACGTTTTTGAGGAACCAAGATGTTAGATACCCTCATGCTGTCGCGGATCCAGTTCGCGGCCAATATCAGCTTTCACATTCTCTTCCCGACCATCACCATCGCGTTGGCATGGATGTTGGTGTTTTTCAAGTGGCGATATAACCGCACCCAAGCCCCCGTATGGCTCGATGTTTATTACTTCTGGGTCAAGATATTCGCTCTTACTTTCGCCTTAGGTGTGGTATCCGGCATTACGATGAGTTTCCAGTTTGGTACCAACTGGCCAGGCTTTATGGAACGAGTCGGTAACGTAGCAGGACCATTGCTCGGATACGAAGTGATGACCGCCTTCTTTATGGAAGCCACCTTCCTTGGCGTGATGCTTTTTGGACGAGGACGAGTGCCGGAATGGGTTCATACTCTCGCCACCGTTCTGGTTGCTGTTGGGACAAGTATGTCCGCGTTTTGGATTCTAGTGCTTAACAGCTGGATGCACACACCAAGTGGCTATGAAGTGATTGACGGAATTGTACATGTAACCAGTTGGAAGGAAGTTATTTTCAATCCTTCTTTACCTTACCGTCTTCTGCACACGCTATTAGCATCGGCGCTGACTGCCAGCTTCTTGATTGCGGGTATCTCAGCTTATCAAATAATGAAAAAGCCAGATCACCGCTCAGCCAAACTTGGCCTAAAAGTCGCGCTGTTCGCGGCGGCTGGATTCATCCCAATTCAAATCTTTGTCGGTGACCTTCACGGGTTAAACACGCTTGAACATCAACCTGCAAAAATCGCAGCGATGGAAGGCGTGTGGGAGACCGAGCAAGGCGCGCCTCTTCTTCTGTTTGCGATGCCAAATGAAGAAACTCGCAGCAATGATTTTGAAGTGGGCATCCCAAAGCTGGCGAGTTTGATTCTTACGCATGACTTAGATGGGGAAATCCAAGGACTTAACGAGTTTGCACCTGACCACCCGCCAGTGAAGCCCTTGTTCTTTGGTTTCCGCGTGATGGTTGGTGTTGGTGTCCTTATGTTGCTTGTTAGCTGGTATGGCGCGGTGAAGCTAGCACTTAAAAAAGCGCTACCTAAACCTTACCTGTACACGGTATTAGCCATGACGTTCTCTGGTTGGATAGCCACACTGGCGGGTTGGTATGTTACTGAGATTGGTCGACAACCTTGGTTGGTCAGCGGTGTATTGCGAACATCCGAAGCCGTCACCACGGTTGCGAGCAGTAGCGTGATGACTTCGCTCATTATGTACTTAGCCATTTATGCTGCATTGCTGGTTGCGTACATCCATACCCTATTCTATTTGGCGCGCAAAGACGTTGCAGCCCATGAAGTCCCACTGACACAACAAGAGGCCTAATCATGCTCGACTATCTACCAGAAATTTATCTTCTGCTGCTTGGCTTCTCGGTCTTTATGTATGCCGTGCTCGACGGCTACGATCTTGGCGTCGGTATCCTTTTACCGAGTGATAATGAAGCGCAACGTGACCGAATGATAGCGTCTATCGGCCCTTTCTGGGATGCGAATGAAACGTGGTTGGTGTTAGCCGTCGGTATTCTGCTGATTGCCTTTCCTACTGCTCATAGCTTGATTTTGACGGAACTTTATATGCCGACCGCGATTATGCTTATCGCACTGATCATGCGTGGCGTGGCGTTCGACTTCCGAGCCAAAGCGAACTCGGATCATAAACCTCACTGGGATTGGTGCTTCAGAATTGGCTCGTTAGTCACCGCGCTAACCCAAGGCTACATGGTGGGTCGTTACATCATGGGGTTTGAGCAATCAACCGAAGCATTTGGCTTTGCTTGGTTAAGCGCACTTTGTGTAGCGGCGGCGTACGTTTACATCGGTGGCGCATGGTTAGTACTAAAAACGGAAGGTGATTTGCAAATACGCTCGGCCCGTTGGTCTCGCCGTGCTGGTTGGTTAGCAGCCTTAGGAATCTTGGTGGTTAGCGTTGTAAACCCAATTGTAAATCAACAAGTTGCCTTGCGTTGGTTCAGCTTCCCAGAAATCTTGTTGCTTGCCCCAGTTCCGTTAATTGTATTGGCAACCATCTTCCTAGTTGATCGCTATTTGCGTCAGGTTCCAATGGTGAATGATCTGGGTGTGCGCTGGCCTTTCTTTGGTGTCACTGTCATTTTCGCGTTGAGCTTTCTCGGGCTTGCGTATAGCTTCTTCCCAGAAGTTGTGCCGGGATTAATGACCGCACAACAAGCTGCCTCCTCGCCTGCGACGTTAATAATCGTGGGCTACGGTGTGATGATTGTTATGCCGGTGATATTGCTTTACACCTTTGTGGTATACCGGATCTTCAAAGGCAAAGCGACAGAACTTAGCTACAAGTAGGAAAGGGAATTCCTCAACAAAGCGCCGCTGCTCATGCGGCGTTTTTTTGCAGTACTCAACGACTAAAGTATCTACCCAAGGCGACTGAGTGGGAACGCTGAGAGAATGTAGCGGCAGCCAGTAGTTTGTTCCTAACTAGAACGAGATAACCGTTTCTCAACTATAGCGATACAGGCACAAAAACAGAAAGAATATTTGATGTTACAAAAGGTAGACCGCCACTTTAAAACGCTTTGAGTATTTTTTGCGCTCAATGAGGTGCAAGTATACTTATGCTTTTTATGACTTGTGAACACTCAATTGCATGTTATGTTGCTGTTGAAATCGTACATGAAATAAGGACAAGAACATGAAGATAAGATGCAAAACGACGCAAAGCATTGAAAAATTTAACCCTGATGACCTCAATCTAAACACAGATCTCTTTGGTATGATTGCTGTTGTATTCGTGTTCATGGCTGTTTTGCTTAGCATCTAGTAGCACTACGTTCATTCTTGTGGCCGTATTCATACCTCATGTGATATGGGTGCTAAATTCTAGATTAAAGCGGATGTGCTAACCCGCACCAATCAGATTATGGCTGCCTCTGTATAGCATCTTCAATTTTGGCGTTGTATAGAGGTGAGATGTGAATAGTTGGCTTGTAGATAGAATGGCGCTTGCACCTTGAGCACTCTTGTGTACTTTCAATGACGCATTACTTTAGTGTAGATACGAAAAAAGGCCTGATAAATCAGACCTTTTAGAATGTGGCGGTGAGTGAGAGATTCGAACTCTCGATTGCTAGCTACCAAGTTTAAAACAATTAAAATCAACAAGTTAACAATACACCACTTTAAGAATTTGTACCAGTTTTTTGTACCATCCCTTATCAAGTTGAAGGGGCACACTTGGTAACTCGACCCCTTATAATACAGGCTATATTCTACTACTCATCCAACCATGGATTTCCATTACATCGCCTATTAATGGCTAGTTAAATAGATTTCTCCATCTTGCAGGCCTATACCAAACAGTTCTGTAGTCTATCTGGTCTACATCGGGATAATAGATGGAGTAGCTATCTCCTCGATACAATCGGTTATGTGGGTAGATTAACACTGTACTCTTCATGTCATTATCAAAGAGCAAAACACTCAGATAATCAATGAAGGAAAGAGCTGAGCGAAGGTTGTCAATTTCACTTTGTACTTCTGCTTCATACTTGTCTTGAAGCTCATCTAGGTTTTGAGATGAGATAGCGCTAATATCTAAATCATAGTCTTGTAGTTCTGATGAACTTGAACTTACACTTACCTTGACATTTATCGAGTACGCCACTCTATATGTAACTGTTGCATGACCCTCAACCTCAACACTTTCAACCACTTCAGTTTCATACAAAATGAATGGCTCATCTATTCCTAATGTTACAGAAGGGTTGATGACTGGGATATTGTATGTCACATAATCTGCTGCACCAGCGCTACTGAACTTCCTCGAAAAGGCACCATCTACAATCGCTCCAACAGCTTTAAATTCAAGGTATTCTAGATTTTCTCTATCTAGTATTTTGTTGTACCGAAAGGTTATATAAGTATTTTCTAATTTGTCATCACCTGCGTTTTCTATACCTATAGTATATGGAGCAATCACTAAACCACTCTCTACCTCATCTTTCTTGACCCCAAATACAATTTGTTGACGCCTGTTAGGTAACAACTCAGCTTGACCTAGAAATACATGAATGTCTGCTTTCTTCAAAGAGCCCGATTCAACAGCAATAGACCTGCTCTGGCTTAACGCTGCCAAACTGAGAACTGTTGATATCACTATCCCTAAAGCAGATATGACTATTCCTGCAACTGCTAGTTTTCCACTAAATTTCACAATATTTCCTTTAATACTCAATTTGATCCACATTATTTATTAAAACACTAATTTTTATAGAAATTAATACTGTATAGAGTTTTAAGAAAGAGAATTTCAATAACTGCATATTGTTAAACTCTCAGGCACAACGAAACTGTCAGCCTAACTAGTTATGGTTAGCTAACCGTGTAGTTGTTAGGTATACCCAAACGACTACGGTCAAACCTCCATCAAACAGTACCCATTAGGGTTGAATTAAAATTGTGACCACAATAAAATTTCTAACATCTTAGAGTTAAACGGGTACACCTAATGGCACACATAGCTTATCTGCGAGTTTCGACCACAGACCAAAATACAGACCGTCAACTTACAGATTCTGGTATCACCTTTGATAAGAGCTTTACAGATAAATGCAGTGGTGGCTCAACTAAACGGCCAGCGTTAGAAGCTCTTAAAGACTACGTTCGCGAAGGAGATACAATCCACGTTCATAGCATCGACCGCCTAGCGCGTAATTTGGTTGATTTAAAGCAGCTAATAAACGACTGGACTAACCAAGGTGTTAGCGTGAGATTCCACAAGGAAAACCTAAGCTTTAATGCTGGTGGAAGCGATCATATGTCTGAGCTCATGCTGAACATGCTAGGAGCTGTAGCTCAATTCGAGTTAGCAATGATTCAGGAAAGACGTCAGGAAGGCATTGAGAAAGCTAAAGCAGCAGGGAAGTATAAAGGTAGACCAACTAACACAACTAACCACCAGCGTATCGCTGAGCTACGTTCACAAGGAATGTCTTTAAGAAAGATCGCTTCCGAAGTGGGAGTCTCCTTATCCACAGTCCAAAGAGCCTTGGTAAAAGCTTAAAATACCGTAATCACAAAAAAATGAAAAAACGATCCGCTCATTTGGTGTAAAGATTACTACTAGCCGCAATCATGTTCGATATGTATTACCCCGAACCCTCCCCCCTCCTAGGGTTCCAATCAAACCAAAAAGAGAAACATTAATAATCAGTCATAGACCTACAGGTACATAACACACTATGAATCAATTCATGGCAGATAGCAGATTTGCGTATTTAGACCCTCGAACTCTCATACTCGATCCCGCGATGCAAGCCCGTGACGTTGAACTCATTAAAGACAAACGAGTACGTTCAGCGCAAGAGATTAAGCAAGAGAGTCAAAGCAAGGAGATTCTTGAAGACCTTCGTAATGGACAGCCTATAAGGCAGCCTATCACTGTTTTTGTGGTTGATGATAAGTATTACGTAGTGGATGGTTTCCACCGCACTGGAGCTTGTTTGAAGTACCTTGAAGAAAACCCTGATGCTGAATTGATGATTAACTCGTTGATCATAGAAAACCGTACTTACGCTGAGGCATTCTCAGCAGCCCAAGATGTCAATCAAGCGCATGGGGTTGGAGTTACTAAGGATGAAATAATGCAAGCTCAGTTTCGCAAGCTAATTGTTAACCGAGAGTTTGACCTGAGCGTCTCTCAAGTATGTGAGCTTGTTGGATGTAGTCGTGGTCAGGCTGCACACATTGCTAACGGCTTAAAAGCTTGTAAAGAAGCATTAGGGACTGACATCGAGATGAACGACTTAGAGAGCTTTGTTGAAGGCCTCCAGTTTGGCTTGGAGTCACGTTATTACCTACCCCAAAGCTGCTGGGACTCTAAGGGGTTTCCGAAGATTAGACGCCTCTCAGATGCTTTTAAGGGCAAAGATAATATATCTGACAAAGATGATGAGCAGTGGGAGCAAAAGCAAATTAAAGACGTCTCAAATAGCATCAGCCGCCTCATTGAGTTCTTTGGAGAGGATATCTTCAGGGAAGGTTTAAGAAAGGTCACTAGGGGATCTCAATTAGGTATCTCGATATCTCAACGGAGTAAGTGGCTGGAACAAGCTGGGACTATCGAAGGGAGTATTCAAGATAAAAATAGTGGAAATAAAGCTCCTAACGTAACCGAAAACTACGACTTTTAGAAATGACATTGCGAGCTCGTAAGCCTTATACCACAAGGCCTACGGGCTATTTAAGACCAAAGTGTACACGTGTGAACAGTGGGGAGACTTTAGGTGTACACAACAGTGTAAATACATTAACTAAAAGCTACCAAAGGCGTGGGACAGCCAACCTAGGCAAACAGTCTATTGCTTTCTTCTTAGCCTTCATATCAACCGTACCGTATGCTGCACCGATATTAGCCGGAGCGTGACCAGTGATAGCATCACTAACAGAATCAACCACTCCTAGACCACGCAAAACTGTTCTCAAAGAGTGCCTAAACGAGTGTGATGGCTGCTTGGTTATGCCTACCGTCTTGACCTGTTTACTCCACCACTTACCAATAGCACCAGACCTTTTACCGTGTTTGTTTGGCTTGTGCTCAGGGAATAGAAACTCTCCACAGGACGCCACATAATCCAAAAAGCCTAAATCAATGAGGTGCTCATGAATCGGTACTTGTCGAACAGACTTAACGTTTTTTACGTTCTGCTCTTCACCCTCACGAACATAAATAAAGTGAATATCTTCGTCTGATCGTTGTATATCTGAACTTCTAAGTTGAACCATTTCTTCAATCCGAGAACCCGTATACCTGCATAGAAGAGGCACCCAATAACAAGCCATGCCATAAGGCTTACTAGCAGTGACATCAGTGAATATATCTAGCTTAAATAACTGATTGATCTCACTAGGAGTAAAACCTTTAGCTTCCGCTACCGCAGACTTATTCTGTACTTTAGGAAGTGTTACGCCTTTGTACGGGTTGACGTCTATCAGACCAAGCTCAACAGCATAGCCAAATACAGGAGAAGTCTTTCTGAGAATAGTCTTAACGGTTGAAGGAGAGATTGTCTCAAGCCCTTTTGTTTTAACAAGCTCAAGCTGCTCAGGTACTGATTTGTTTCTAATCTCTTTAGCTTTAGACTTAGGCAATTGTAACAGGGTATCTTTGTATTTTGAGATATGACCTCTCGTTACATCAGCAACATCTAGATCCCCTATTATCTCTATAAGACGCTCTATCTGAGACTCAACCTCTGCCAAGGATTGAGAAGCTTTGCCATTAATAGATGCAGACTCAAGGTAACGCTTCAATAGACTCGAAATGGAGTTCTGAGATGGTTTCAAAGCCCTAGACGGTATCTTATCAGGCCTAGGTACTGAAATGGGCTCACTAGCGATTGAACTGGTTACGGGCTCATACCCAAAGTCTCGCTTGTGACGAGCCAAGCAGAGAGACTCAACTCGACGGGCGTAATCGTAAAAGGCACAGACCAAACGTCTATATGAAGCGCTTGTCTCACATACAACTAAACCTTCTATCTTTAGCTGTTCCTCAATGAAGTCTTTAAAACCTTCCAAAAGCTCTTGGTATTCCTCTTCAGTAGCTTTTGACGCATCTAGACCACTAAACTCAAATGTGTCAGACAAGCCGAATACGTGGAGACGCTTATCGCCCTCAACGCCATACCATTCATATCGAAGATAGCAATCATAGTTACCATTACCATCAACCTCATCTTTGACACGCAGATACCAACGCTCGGCAATGATCGCGCAATCACGGACATTAAGCTCAATATCAGATGAATTAGATAGCTTTAAATTAGCGAACTCGATTTGCTTGAGCGCATCATCAAGATGCTGAGGAAATCGCTGCTTTGCTTCAGAAAGGTTTTTCGTTTGAAGAGATTTCTTGAAGACTGTCTTACCGATTATAGGAACCAGCTTTTTTGGGACAGCCATTCTAAAGTAGTAAACACCAGTTTGAGGATGCTTATAAGGACTTGCCATGATGTTCGACATTGTACCTACTCTTTGTACCAGTAGGCAGCTTACATTAAAACACCAAACCCCTGTATTATAAGAAGTTCTTACACTACAAGGGCTTATAGAATGTGGCGGTGAGTGAGAGATTCGAACTCTCGATACGTTGCCGTATACACACTTTCCAGGCGTGCTCCTTCAGCCACTCGGACAACTCACCGAATCAAATTTTGGTTAGCATCATTGGCTAACGAGGCGCTAATTTAATGATTATGTGCCTGATGGTCAAGGCTAAACATAAAAAAAAGCGCCCTTTTCGAATCGATTGCTCACTAAGTAACTAAATTGAGCAAAACTGGGGCATTTACATGCTTTGAGAATAACCGGGAACACGGAACCAACGGCGGCACATATCCAAGAAGTACCCATACAACACACCCATGCCACAAGAAATAACAGCGTTACTTGCCACTGCGGTCACAATTTGATCTGTAGACGCGCCAACCGCGAATAAGATACCCGCATAAACTGGAGATTGAAATAGTACATAAGCGACCAGATCAGAGATGTTTTTCATAAAGGAAGACGGTGACACCTTACTACCTTGATGCAGCACCCAATCACGAAAAACCCCATACGGCCAAGCAATAGCGATATTCACTGGAATCGATAGCGTACGCGATGCTAGAGATTGCTCAAATGTCATCCCTGAAATCAAAATCTCGACAATCATCCCTGTGATAAAGCAAAAAACAACCATAGCAAAGGTATCCGCTGCGGCGTGACGAATACAAAATGGTCCACGAGACTTCATTTACAAAACCCTTAAAATCAAACACTGCAATTAATAAAAATAATAAAACTATTAACCACTAAAAAGACATCAAGCCAGCTAATGATGCAATTAGAACACACAAAAACTAGCTTATGGTTCTGTATTTAAAATTAAGTTGTAAATTTATAACCAACTTTTAAAGTAAAAGTAGTTTTTTTCACCAATGGCGAGTAAAAACGCCTAAAATTACGTAAAAATGGTACAAAAACACGGATTTCACTTACATAAAAAGGGGTTACGATAATTATTTTGGCGTAAAGTTAGAACAAAACTCGGACTGTAAACAGTCACTCCTATAGCTTATGCTACCAAGCTGCGAAAATTCAGAGTATTACCGATATAATCACAGTAGAAGGTCTTGCTGCTTTACTCGTAAAAGTAAAACTGCAAGCCTGTTCATTGCAGGTTAGAAGAGTTTGTCACGAAGCTGGATGACGTATGAATAGTAAGAACAATTCACAGTTGCGCCATATTGATTCAGTTATGGTGAGGCCAGCAAAATCGTTAATGTATCGATATCATCTTGGTCTGGGGATTGCTGACGCTTTAAGTTACTTCTTATCCGTTCGGCGACTGAAGAAACGTCGTCACTGAGTTCAAGGGGAGCCTCCGCAATGATCGCTGAAATAGCCTCAAGTGCTTCATTAAGATGTCCATTATCTAGAGCGACATAGAAGTTGAGTAACCACTTTTCAGCATTAAAGCTATCTGCTGCATTTCCATCAAAGTCCGATTGGTACTGATATAACTGTGTCGCATGAAGATACAGTGCATCATTTAATTCAGACTCCACTATTGGTTTCGCTATTATGTGGTCTGCTCCTACATTAATCATACGCTCTTGTGTTTCTTTGAACACATCCGCTGTACAGCCAAAAATCAGTACCGACTTAGCAGGTGAACTCATTGCTCGAATGGCTGATATGGCCCCAACGCCATCTAGAACAGGCATATGATTATCCATCAGTATCAAATCAAATGGTTTGCTCGCAACCTCATCGACTGCAAGCTGACCATTTTCGACACTTGTGCACTCAAAGCCCTTGGCTCGGAGGAAAGTTTCCATAATGATCGCATTTGTTCGGTTGTCTTCAACAATGAGTGCTTTCAACCCTTTACAGTTCAATTTATGTGTATTGATTGACTCTACTTTACCCGGCTTGCAAGGTGTAAGGGCAATTTCGACAGTAAAAGTCGTTCCAGCGTCCTCCTGACTCTCTACAACCACTTGCCCACCCATATGTTCCGCGATTTCTTTGACTATTGCTAAACCAAGCCCTGTACCACCAAACCGTCTAGTCGTTGATGACTCCGCTTGCTCAAAAGGACGAAAAATGCGTTTTTGTGCCTCTTTTGAAATACCAATTCCTGTATCTTTTACCTTTAGTATCAGCTTGGTGCCTGCCTTACTCGATTTCTCGGCTAGCTCTACCTCTACGATGCCACGATCGGTGAACTTAACAGCGTTATTGAGTAGATTGAACAGTACTTGACGCAAACGGGCTTTGTCATTGTTGTACCAACGACCCGTTGGTAAATGCGAGACGACTCTAAAGCGAAGACCTTTTTCTGCACATAGAGTTTGATAAACACTCTTGATACTGCCGATAATCGACTCAATTGGGAAAGGCTTATTTTCAAACTCAACATGCCCTTGTTCAATTTTTGAGTAATCTAAAATCTCATTGAGTAATGTCATCATGTGATCACCTGAATCATAAAGTGTTCTCAGGTGCTTACGCTGCTCATCGGTAAGTGGTGTTTTTAACAGTATCTGGGCAGTTCCTAGTACACCGTTCATTGGTGTGCGAATCTCGTGGGACAATGTGGCTAAGAATGCCGTTTTAGCGTTTGTCGAAGCCTGAGCTTTTATTCTCTCCTGCTCTAAATAGATCGTCTTTTCATTGAACTTCTCGATAAGCTGTCCGATTTCGTCATCGCTATCGTAGTCAATATCTATGATCCCACCAGTTTTCGAGTCATCAATCTTAGCGGCAATGCGAACAATTGGTTCAACAATATAGCGATTCAGTAAGTAGTAACCGACCAAGACACACAAGAGCAAAAATGGAATGATCCTCCCCTCAACGCTCATCACTTGTTCAAACACTTGATCGGCGACTTTAGCTTTTGCGTTGACAACTTCCATGCGCCAATCGAACTCTCCGAAATCAAGCTCGCTGACATAAATTTCGTCCGTCAGTTGAAAGTTGTGTTCAATAATCACGTTTGAGTCAGCATCGCGAACCACTACCCCCAAAGAATGCTGGTTCGTGTGCTCTCGAATAAACTGAAAAAGTGCATCAAGTGATAGGTCTACCGTTACAACTCCAGCGAATCGACCGTTTTGGTAGTACGGAGAAGACGCGGTAATCATCTGGACCTGAGTAAAGGTATCGATGTAAACCGTAGACCAACTAACAGAACCTACCGGAGCATCGGCGGCAGCGACATACCAGGCTTCATTATCATAACCGCCAGATTCGGGGTTATTGTAGGAGTGAATTTGGTCAATACCACTATCACTGTTTTTATTGAAGAATAGACTTTTATATCTCCATTGTTCTGCTTTTAGTTCGGGTTTAGGCCATACGCCACCACTAACAAGCATCTTGTCACTCAATTGAAGTATATGTGGAATTATTGTGTTGAGAGATTGAATATTTTCAGTCCCTTGGGCTAGCCCTACTAAGCTACTCAATACACCTGTAGAACTGAGGAGGGGCTCTTTGATCTCAAGAGCCAGGAGTTGGGTACGTAACTCTAGGTTTTGCTCTAGCTTTTGTCTAACTGGTGGCTCAACAACCAAATAGGCGACAGAGCCGATAGTGGCGATAAAGAAGCACAGGTAAAGTGTTAGGGCGAGAATGCTTTTTTTTCTAAGTGATGAGCGAATTTCCATAGATGTGTGAATCATTCCCTAATATCGATTTATCACTAATTGATTGGTAAGATGAGCGCAATCAACCAGCCCATTAACAAATGGTATTCTATTTTGAAACTACAAGACATCCTTTCTCTCCCAGAACTTGACGGTAAACTACTAAACCTCGCAAAAACTCAAGGCTTTGTAACAGCGATGGCTGCAGCGCCAAACGTATTAATGCCTCAAGAGTGGTTGCCATTCTTATGGGGTGGAGAAGAAACAGCGCCATTTACTGACGGTGAGCAACTAGAGCAATACATTGACGAGATTGTACAAATGTGGAACCAAACTCGTCCCGCTCTCCTAGAAGGCACTTGGCAGTGGCCTGCAGGGTGCGCGCTAGATGAGCAAGACATTGTAACAAGTCAGGCTCGCGATTTCTGTGAAGGTGTATTACAAGGCTGGCAACTTGCGCGTGATGACTGGGAAACGTTGATGCCTGAGGATAGCGAAGATAATGCCCTACTCGGTGGTGTTTTACTTTCTCTTACTATGCTTTACGACCCAGAAACAACCATTGAAACATTGGCCGAACAAGGTATGGAAGGCTTAGAGCAGTTTGAGGAAATCTTCAATGCAATGCCAGTGATGTTATGTGGTCTTACCCAGCGCGGTGTTGCATTAGCTGAAGAACAATAGACGCAACGCTGTCGACCATCAAGATTGAACGGCTGAATAGACAAAAAGCTCTCCAAATGGAGAGCTTTTTTGATCATGTTAAAATTACATGTGGAATATACCGCGCCATATCTTGAGTCACTAAGCTACTGTCTTCCCTAATCGAAATACCGGCAGCTCTATCATTGACCAACCAACTGCCAATTAACGTATGGTTTTGCCCAAACTTAGGTAGTGGATGGTATTGCTGGACGATATTGAATTTAGATTCATAAGGCCCTGACGTTTTAACAAAACGTTTTCCATCGATGACGATCTCGATGTTCGCGCCCTCTCGAGAAAATAGTGGCTTGATGACATAATCTCTCATAGTGTTCGCTTTTGAATCGTTAGCAAAATAAGCGGGCAAAAGGTTCGGGTGATTAGGAAAGCGCTCCCACAATAACGGTAAAAGTGCTTTATTGGATAGAATCGACTTCCACATCGGTTCTAACCAGTTTACGTTCGCAGTCGCTAAGTACTTCGCATATTCCTCTTCAAACATAAACTCCCAAGGGTAAAGCTTAAACATCCAACGAATCGCTCTGTCGTCAGCATCCACAAACAGACCATCTTCCGTCACTCCAATATCTTCGACATGCACGAATGCCGTTGCTAACCCTGCCTCTCGCGCGCAATCCTCTAAATACTGGACAGTCCCTTTATCTTCTTCAGTGTACTTGCAGCAGCTAAAGTGAAGTGTTTGTCCTGGTTGGTATTTTGCTATTTCGGCAAAGCGCTCGATCAAAAAGTCTTGAAGAATATTGAATTGATCCGCGCTCTGGTGAACTCGACCTTTATTTACAACATCTTCTAGCCACACCCACTGCCAAAAGCCAGTTTCAAACAAGCTGGTTGGCGTATCCGCATTGTTTTCCAGTAATTTTGCTGGCGAGGTCCCGTTGTACGCGAAATCCAGCCGCGAATAAAGCGAAGGTTCGCTTCGTCTCCATGAAGAAGCGACCTGCTCCCACATAGATTCAGGGATCGCACATTGCGTCAGCAACCGCTCACTCCAAACGACTTCATCCACAATAGCCAGGCACATCTGATGCAGCTCTTCAGTGGGCGCTTCTATATCGCGCTCAATTTGCTCCAGCGTGAATTGATAGTAAGCACTCTCATCCCAATACGGTTGGTCATACATGGTATGGAAACCAAAACCAAACTGGCGTGCTAATTCACGCCAGTTTTCGCGCTCTTGTATTTCTCGTCGAAACATAGTTCTTTTTAACCGCCTCGACTGACCGACACCGCTTTACCAAACCCGCCTCGAGACATCGCCCTGCCAATGGTGCCGCCACCACGTTTATTAAGGCTATTCGTCGCAACTTTGGTCGGCTGATTTCGGTAGGAGCCAAAGAATTGTCCTGCTCCATTATAGAATTTGGATTTATAACGGTACATCGGCTCTGAGTAATAGCTCTTGTTATAACCTTTCAACCCGCTTAATGAGCGACTGTAAAAAAAACCGCCAAAGTTAGGTACATAAGCTCGGGAACTGGAACTGTAGTAACAATCATCCTCGTAGAAATCATTCTCGCATTCGAACTCGCTGCGGTAGCGAGGGGCATTTTGTTCGGCACGAGCTAAAGCTTCTTGGTATGCAATGTCACACTGTTCACTAAACTCAGGCGAGTTAGATTTACACTCATCAGCATCAGAAAAAATGTACCCTTCTGTTTTTGACTCGTACGTAGCAAAGAAGAAAATACCACCAAAGGCAGCAAAGGGAAGAATTTTCCCAAGCTTTAAGCTTTTGTCCATGGAAGAACGTTTAACGTTAGAACTCCGCTTCATCGTTCCTCCTAGTAAGTCATGCAAGCGGCATTCAATACGCCGACCGAAACAGAAACTGCGGCTAATACAATACCGGCTGGCAGTTCATCTTTTTCGATACGCTCTGCCACTTTCGGAAGTAAAATAAAGCGTACAATTGCAAATGCGATAATTTGAGCAAGCATTGCAACAACGCCCCACACCATAAAATCGACGATATTGACCGAGTTTTTTGCCGCCCCCGAAATCGCGAGACAGTAACCAAGGAAGGCCCCACTTAGCGCAATCGCTGCTGCTGTATTTTGTTTTTCTTTGATCAGATGCCACTCATCGTATGGCGTCAACTTGACGTAGATGAACTTAAACGCCAATACAAAAATAATAGAAACAGAGAAATAGAGTAAAAAGTTTGGGAAGCCTGCTAACAGGCCAGCAATCATGTGCATTATTGTTCCTTGTTCATTTCTTTCCAGGCAAAATCTTCAATACGTTCATCTGCAATGTAAAACAGCTTGGTACTCGCGGGTACTTCAGCATCTAAATCTGGGTTGAGTTGAATACCATCGCCAATATCAAAAGCAATCAGCGTGGCATGATGGCGTCTTTTGAGAAAAACGAAGAGATTCTCAATAGTGGTGGCAGACTGCTCCTCAGGATAAATAACTGAGTATTGAGTCATACCTCGTGTTGAAGCCAAAAGCTCCTGATGAAGCGCACTTGAGCCCGGGTCAACCGCCGCTTTTGCCAACATTTCTGCGCCAACAGCAGGTATGCATTCCGCTTTCGGGCAATGCTGACTTAGAAGTCGGCCTAGCGCTTCATCTTTAAAGTAAGCGACCAAATGAGCGGAAGGATTTACAGATGCGCAGTACAGAGCGGCTGACAAGGTAATGTCGTCCGAGAGATTATCCACAATAATGCAAGCGGCTTCGGCAATATTGGCGTTTTTCATCTCTTGCGAATCGGTATAACTGGTCACTTTGATAAAACTGATTTCGCCAGGTAACGGGTTCTCTATTTCTGAACGGCTGCATAAAACAATCGGGCGCTTTCCCTCTTCTTCATGTTGTAACATGCGAATAAGGTGCATCGTTCTCGATCCATTCCAGCCCAACAATACAATATGGTTTTCCACTCTTACTCTCCGTTTTCCTAAAATACCCGCTCGCCAATAGTCCATCGCTGCTCCAGCGACACGCCCCAATAATGCGGCGAATAAGCTCAAACCGCCGGGGATTACAAATAGTACGACAACCCATTTACCCAAATCTGTTACAGGAGAATGGTCGCCATAACCCACCGTACTCGCCGTAACCATGAGGTAATAGATAAAGTTAGCGAAACTGTCTGTTAATGCGGTTTCACCAGCGAGAACCAGCAGCCACCATGAAAGGCTCACATATAAGCCACTAAAGATGAGAAGGCTTCGGTTGCTCAATTTAAGAAGGTGGGAACTAAGCCACTTTTTAACTACTAACCACACCGCCATAAATTTATGACCTCGATATTCATTGATTGCATCAATAGTAACTCATTGATAGTAAGACACAAAAAAACCAGCCATATTCGGCTGGTTTTTGAGATTTACTTTCAGTTACGCCTACTTTTTAAGCATTACCTTTCACTTGCATATTTAGCTGCTCAGCAAAACCTAGCATGCGGTTAAGCGGTATAAGGGATTTAACACGCAGTTCTTCGTCAACAAAAATCTCGTGCTCTTCACCACCTTCACTAAGCGCTTTCTCAATTGCTTTCAAACCGTTCATTGCCATCCAAGGACAGTGTGCACAGCTGCGACATGTTGCGCCTGCACCTGCGGTTGGCGCTTCGATAAGTTCTTTCTCTGGCACAAGTTGCTGCATTTTAAAGAAAATGCCTTTGTCTGTCGCAACGATCATTTGTTTGTGAGGAAGCTCTTTCGCTGCTTTGATCAGCTGACTCGTTGATCCAACGGCATCGGCAAGTTCTACGACGCTTGCTGGTGACTCAGGGTGAACCAAAATAGCCGCATCTGGATACACGCTCTTCATTTTTCGTAGCGCATCAGCAGAGAACTCATCATGAACCACACACTCACCCTGCCAAAGCAGCATATCTGCGCCAGTTTTGTTAGCGATGTACGATCCTAGGTGACGGTCTGGTCCCCAAATAATTGGCTTATCTTCAGCGTCTAAGTGTTCCACGATTTCAAGCGCAATACTCGATGTAACGACCCAGTCGGCACGGGCTTTAACCGCTGCTGAGGTGTTTGCGTAAACTACAACCGTATGATCAGGGTGAGCATCACAAAACTCGCTGAACTTATCCGCAGGACAGCCAAGGTCGAGCGAACATTCCGCTTCCAACGTTGGCATTAGAATGCGCTTTTCTGGTGTCAGAATTTTGGCCGACTCGCCCATAAAGCGAACACCACCAATAATCAATGTACTTGCAGGGTGACGATTACCAAACTTCGCCATTTCCAACGAGTCACCAACAAACCCGCCAGTGTCTTCAGCTAGGGCTTGAATCTCAGGGTCGGTATAATAGTGTGCGATAAGTACCGCATCTTTTTCTTTGAGTAACTTTTTAATACGCTCAATGTAAGATGCTTTTTCTTCTTCGCTTAATGGAACTGGTTTCGGTGGGAATGGGTAAACAGTGTCGATTTTATCTAATATATGGCTCATTGCTCTTGCTCTACGCAACTTCCTTTAATCCGAGTATTGTAACCTCGTTAATTTTCAAAAACCAACTTGTCGCGGGGATTTCTAGCGGTCTAGCCGTATATCTTTGTTACAGGTAGCATTTCCGAGTAGCGAAATTCGGTGCAACACAAGGTCAGAGGCTCTGCATCATTGCTATCGACTTAGCCGTTCTGCACCAACAAAAAATGGAAAAGAAAAAGGAAGCCGAGGCTTCCTTTTCAAAACATAACGTCTTACAGCTTAGAGCTGGCAAGTTTTGCAGATGCACTACCTGGGTATTCATCAACCACTTGTTGGTAGTACTTTTTCGCTTGAGCTGCATTGTTATTACGCTCAGCGATTTCGCCTAACTTAAGCAACGCATCGGCTCGCTTGTTGGAGTCTTTATAAGACACAACAGCGGCAAAACTTTTCACTGCATCCTCATCCTGCTTTTTAGCGAAGTACAACTGACCTAACCAGTAGTGAGAATTCGCTGAATATGTAGAATCAGGATAATCTTTCTGGAACTGCTGGAACGCTGCAATTGCGCCAGTGTAATCACGCTTTTTGAGAATGAGGTCAACTGCATTCTGATATGCCGTTTGCTCATCAACATTTGGAGTGTACTGGCCACCTGTTTTCACAGGTTGTGCTTCTTGTGCAGGTGTGGATTTTATCTCTCCACGAACACGATCCAGCTCGACAAACAACTCACGTTGACGTTGCAACATTTGTTTCATTTCGTAGCTATTTCGCTCTAATTGACCACGCAATTCACTGATCTCTTGTGACATTTGGTCAATTTGCTGTTGCATTTGGAGCTGAACGCGATTGCGATTTTGTAGCAAACGTTCTAGACGTTCTACTTCCGTTTCAGATGAACGGCTCTTAGAGACAGATGATGTGCTGTTGAGATCGGATACTGGAGCTGGTGCAGCGAACGCAAAGTTCGCTGCACTTGCCAGTAACGTAAGCGCAACAGCGCGCTTAGTGTTACTGAACATGAGGATTACCTCGAATTAGTATACTAGAACCGCGCGACGGTTCTTAGCGTAAACTTCATCTGATTGACCTAGAAGAAGTGGCTTCTCTTCACCGTAGCTAACGATTGAGATTTGGTCAGCTTGAACACCTAGTGCTTGTAGGTAGTTCGCTACTGCTTGTGCACGACGCTCACCTAGAGCAATGTTGTACTCAGGTGTACCGCGCTCATCAGCGTGACCTTCGATAGTTACGTTAAGTGCTGGGTTCTTGCTTAGGTAAGAAGCGTGAGCCGCTAGCATCTCTTCGTAATCTGCTGCAATTGTTGAGTTGTCAAAAGCAAAGTAGATTGTTTGAGTTTCACGTAGCGCTTGCTCTTTTAGCTCTTGCTCTGTCAACTGACCGCTTTGATCAATTGGCGTAGCTACTGTTGTTTCCACTGCGCCATTGTTGTTTGTTGCTGCACCAGTGTTAGAAGCAGCGTCGTCGCTTGAACTACACGCTGTAACAGCCATTACAGGAAGCGCGATTAGTAGCCCTTTTAGAACCTTGTTCAGTTGCATCTTATTTTCCTTTATTAATCAAACTTATTACTACAAAAACGGTGACCATGCAGGCGCTCGAACACGCCCATTTGTTGCCGGTAATCTAGCTTTGAATCGACCATCAATTGACACCATCGATAGTACGTTTTTCTTGTTGTAAATCGAGCTATACACAACCATGCCACCGTTTGGGGCAATACTAGGAGACTCATCAAGCAAGGTCTTAGTTAAGACTTGAAGAGCACCAGTTTCCAAATCTTGTTTCGCCAAATTAAATCCTGCGTTGCTGCGGTTCACCATAACTAGGAATCGCCCATCAGGAGTAATCTGACCACCCAAATTTTGGCTGCCTTGCCAAGTCAAACGGTCAATAGAACCGCTGCCCAAATTTACTTGATAAATCTGTGGTTTACCACCCCTATCCGATGTGAAAATCAACGATTTTCCATCCGGATGCCAGAACGGTTCCGTATTATTTGATCTGCCACGCGTAATTTGCGTCAGCTTACGAGTGTTAAGGTCAAACGTATAAACATGAAGCGAGCCTGTTTTAGAAAGAACAATCGCTAACTTATTGCCATCTGGCGAAAATCTTGGCGCACCATTGTGACGTGGGTATGAAGTAATTTTCTCACGTTCACCGGTGTAGATGTTCATGATGAAGATTTCTGCTTGGCCATTTTGGAAGCTAACATACGCAAGCTTTTTACCATCTGGTGACCACGCTGGTGACATTAATGGTTGCTTAGAACGTAAAACCAGACGCTCATTATAGCCATCGTAATCAGCGACTCGAAGTTGGTAAGGGAAACGGTCTTTATCGTTCACTACCACATATGCGATACGAGTCATGAAAGCGCCACGGTCGCCAGTTAACTGTTCATACACCAAATCAGAGATACGGTGAGCGTACTCACGCATACGAGGCCCTTGAACAGTGGCTACTTTATTGAACAGCACATGATCTTTTGACAGAACCAATTCACCGTCACTACCAAGCGCCTTACTCTTCCCACCTGTTAACTGACCACGCACAATATCAACAAGTTGATAGTTGATAACGTAGTCACCTTGGTCGTTTTGCTTGATTGAACCAGTCAATAGCGCATCCACACCTAAATTGGTCCAAGCATCAAAATTAACTTCTGATTCACTGAACGGTGTTTGTGGCATTTTGCTCGTTGGAACTGGGCTGAATTTACCACTACGTTGTAAATCCGAGGCGATAACAGCAGAAACATCCGTTGGAAGCGCTTGTGTGCCCTCCCACTTAAACGGAACAACAGCAATTGGTCGTGCTGAATCAATACCATCGGTAATGACCAACTCTAATGCGGCATTCGCCACATTTGTCATACTGCTAAACAGTACAAACATTCCTAGTAAAAGGCGTCTAATCACGTCTTATTCCTTTTAGTCCAAAGCAACAGTTATGTTGATGTCTTTTAGTCTTTCATTGACCGCTGATTCTGAAGATTTAGGGAACGTCCCTACCTGAGCTATTGCTCGCTTCGCCGCAGCACATACTCGAGTATCGCCACTCAAAACGGTAACACCAGAGACCATCATATCAGTTCCTGTCGGAATCAATTTGATGTTTACCCTACACTCCTTTCCCAGCAAGTAGTCATCCTTAATCAGCTTTTGCTGAATATTTTGAGTATAGATGGATGACATACGAGAAAGTTCGTCGTCAATAAATTGATTGCGCGCAGCACTGTTTTTACTGACCTCATCCTCGAGACCCGCAAAAATATCATCTAACGCGGCTTCTTGAGCTTTACGCTCACGCTCGGCACGCTCAGCTGCTTCTCTCGCTTTACGCTCTCGCTCCGCTGCCTCTTTTGCCGCTTTCTCTTTTGCAATGCGCTCTTGTTCAGCTTTTTCAGCAGCTTCACGCTCACGACGTGCTTTTTCTTCCGCTTCTTTTGCTGCTTTTTCACGAGCCAAACGTTCTTGCTCAGCTTTTGCTATAGCCGCTTCTTTTGCTAAACGCTCCTGCTCAGCTTTACGCACGGCTTCTTCTTTTTCCTTGCGCTCTTTTTCTAGCTTAGCAGCTCGCTCTTTTTCTTTGCGAACACGTTCTTCTTCCTGCTTGCGCTCTTGCTCTTTTTTCTTACGTGCAGCTTCTGCTTCTCGCGCCGCTTGAGCATCTTTCGCTTGCTGCTCTTTCAACTTGCGAATTTGCTCTTCTTCAGCTTTGCGGTTTTTTTCTAGCTGCTCTGCTTCGCGTCTCAGTTTATCAAGACGCTCTTGTTCTTTTTTCGCTGCCTTTTCGCGTTGCTGGCGAATTTCTTTCGCTTGTTGCTGCACAAGTTTTGGATCGATGACAACAGCTTGAACCATTTGCCCTGTAGGCTCTGGTTTAGACATGTTGAAGTCCGTCCCCCAAAGCAGGGCTGCAACTAGAATTGCATGCAAACCAACCGATATTGCTATCGGTTTGGCGTATTGGTTGGGTTTCTTCTTGTGATCTTTCATAGATAATTGATGTCTATTCCCTGATATCGGTCATTAGACCTACCTTAGGGATACCAGCTCGACTTAGTTCATCTAGCAATAGAACAACATCGGCATATGGTGTTGCCGCGTCGCCACCTACCGCAACTGGTGAATCCGGCTTAACCTCTCGCTCCGCTTTCACTCGCACAATAACATCTTGCAACGACAAACCTCGCTGAACTTCTTCATCATTTACGCTTAGGCCTAAATTACCCTCGCTATCAATTTCGATGATAATAAAGCTACTGTCAGTCTCGCCAGCAAGGTCTTGCATAGATTCTGCGGTCGATGTTTTCGGAAGATCAACGTCGACGCCTTGAGTCACAAATGGAGCGGTCGCCATAAAAATGATCAACAGTACGAGCATTACGTCGATATACGGAACAACGTTGATCTCCGCTGTCATTTTTCGCTTTTTAGGTTGATAACCCGCCATGCTTTATTCCTTATCCGCGCTGTCTCGGCCAGCCATCGCTTGACGATGAAGGATGCTGTGGAATTCTTCAGAAAATGTTGCGTAAGTGTGCTCTAGTTTACTCACTTTATTACTTAGGCGGTTGTACGCCATTACTGCCGGAATAGCCGCAAATAGCCCCATCGCTGTCGCGATAAGTGCCTCGGCGATACCCGGTGCAACCATAGACAACGTAGCTTGCTTTACTTCACCCAGCGCAATAAAGGCGTGCATGATGCCCCAAACGGTACCAAATAGGCCGATATAAGGGCTTATAGAACCGACTGTTGCCAAAAACGGTAAGCTTGTTTCTAGCTCATCTACTTCACGAGAAACAGCAACGCGCATTGCGCGGCCAGTGCCTTCCATGATGTAAGCTGGTGAATTTGCGTTGCTCTTACGTAGGCGAGCAAACTCTGTAAAACCTGCGTAGAAGATTTCTTCTGTGCCTTCAATTTCGTCTTTACGCGCTTTTACTTTTTGGTAAAGCTGAGAAAGATCAGTACCCGACCAAAATTTGTCTTCAAACTGCTCTGCATTTTTTGAAGCTTGAGAAAGCACTTTGCTGCGCTTGATGATCATTGCCCATGACACAATTGACATGCCAAGCAACGTCAGCATCACAAGCTTTACCAACAGACTGGCCTGAAGAAAGAGATCTAAAATGGAAATATCAGCAGTCACTATTTGTTAGCTCCGAATTTATAAAGGTTGGAATAGCTATTGGTTTCATTTTCTTATTATCGATACATGCTACCTTAACCGAGGCCTTGCACAATATCTTGCCTTGATCATTGACCAACTCTTGACAGAATTGCAGAGAAGCACGTTTTATTTCTGACACTCGGGTTACGACTGTCAGATGCTCGTCCAGCCTAGCCCCTTGGTTGAAATCGATATCCATGTGTCGGACAACAAAGCCGATATTTTGTTCCAGTAACACATGTTGAGAAATGCCTTTAGCACGTAACATCTCTGTCCGTGCGCGCTCAAAGAATTTTAGATAATTAGAATGATATACAACACCGCCCGCATCAGTGTCTTCATAGTACACGGTGATCGGCCAGTGAAAGAGATTTGATGTGCCTTGCAAGGGAGTACCAATATATTCAATTCTTTAAAGTAATTACTATAACTGAAGCGACAGCAATTGGTACCGAGCTAAGGAAATATTTTTGAAATTTGTAGAAAAAATAAAAGCTAGGCGAGATACCTAGCTTTTATTCGATGATTTAGTAACCGACTTTATTACAGCATATTTCAGCCTAAATGAAATAAAGTGCCGTTAGATAAATTAAGATAGCTAACGAGAAATAAGGACTAAACAAAACTTGCCAGTACCAGTTTCTTGGCTTGAAGCCCACCCCATACACCATACTTGAACATACAGACCAAATCAGTGCTGGTGCGATGATTGAGTTAAAACCACCAATTGCTTGATGGTAAGCTTCAGGGTCCCACATCACCAATCCTACGTGCATAAAGCCAAGGATGAGAGATAAGACTCGTAGCAGAGTCTTATCCATTGGTGCGTGAAGTTTCGCTACCTTATCAGCGAGGTTACTCACTGTCTTTATCCATCATTTCTGAGTGCTCTAGCCAAAGAGCGTTGATGATACCGAATGCACAAGCAAGTAGTACACCTAGAATCCATGCGAAATACCACATAGTAAATGCTCCTTAGTAAAGTGAGTTTTTGTTGTCTTCAATGTACTGGTCATCAAGGCGACCAAACATCTTGTAGTAAGTCCAAGATGTGTAACCAAGGATGATTGGCACCATAACAAACGCAACGCCTGTCATTAGGTTCAGAGTCAGCTCAGATGACGTTGCATCCCACATTGTTAAGCTGTGGCTTGGCATTAAGTCTGAAGGCATGATGAATGGGAACATCGCAAAACCTGCAGTAAAGATAACACCAGCAACACCCAAGCTTGAAGTAATGAACGAAATCGCACATTTTTCAAGACGAGATGCCAATACAGCGAGAAGCGGCATTGCAACACCTAATACAGGAGCAGCCCATAGTAGTGGGTAGTTTTCAAAGTTCTTCATCCACGCACCAGCTTCACGGATAACCTCTTTGTTTAGAGGGTTAGAAGCAGCGTTAGTGTCGATACCGCCAACAATGACGTAGCCATCGATATTTTGGATCCAGAAACCAGCCGCTACAAACGCAGCAACCGTCAGTAAACCAGCCAACTGAGCAACGTTGCGCGCACGCACATGCACTTCGCCTGTTGTTTTCATTTGTAGCCAAGTAGAACCTTGCATCAAAATCATGAACAAGCTTACTAGACCACACAACAGTGCAAATGGGTTTAGTAGACCAAAGAATGAGCCATGGTATGTTGGCATCAAGAACTCACTCAATTGGAATGGTACACCTTGTAGAAGGTTGCCAAACGCTACACCAAAGATGATTGGCGGAACAAAACCACTGATTGAGATACAGATATCCCAGGTATTGCGCCATTTTGGATCTTCGATTTTAGAGCGGTAGTCTAGGCCCAGAGGACGAAGCCATAGCGCTGCTAATGTCAAAATCATCGCTAAGTAGAAGCCTGAAAATGACGTTGCGTAAACCAAAGGCCAAGCTGCGAACAGTGCACCACCAGCAGTGATAAGCCAAACTTGGTTACCATCCCAGTGAGGAGCAATTGAGTTAATCATGACACGGCGTTGCGTGTCGTTTTTACCGATGATAGGTACAAGCGCGCCTACACCCATATCGAAGCCGTCTGTTACTGCAAAACCAACTAGTAGAACACCGATTAGTACCCACCAGATGAGTCGCAAGATTTCGTAATCAAACATCTTGTTATCTCCTTACCTTACGCTTCTACTTGGCGACTAACTTTGTCTTCAACAGAGTCAGCATTTTGCTCGAAGTGGTAGCGACCCGTTTTCAGGCTACTTGGGCCTTTACGAGCGAATTTCAACATTAGGTAAACTTCTGCAATCAGGAATACCGTGTATAGCGCCAGAATTGCGAAGAGTGAAGTCCAGATTTCACCTGCAGTTAGTGCAGAAGCTGCAACATGCACTGGTAAAATTTCACCTACAGCCCAAGGTTGACGGCCGTACTCAGCGACGAACCAACCCGCTTCAATTGCAATCCAAGGTAGTGGAATGCTAAATAGTGCAGCTTTTAGAATCCATTGTTTCTGTTCAATCTTCTGACGACACGTTTGGATAAACGCCGCACCAAAGACAAACAACATGATGAAGCCACAAGCAACCATGATACGGAATGACCAGAATAGCGGCCATACTGTTGGGATTGAGTCGTCCGCAGCAGCTTGGATTTGCTCTTCTGTTGCATCAACAACATTGTCTGTGTAGCGTTTTAGAAGTAGACCGTAACCTAGGTCACCTTTCACTTCATCAAACGCAGTCATGTTTTCTTCTGACTTGTCGCCCGCACGAAGCTTCTCTAGAAGTTCATAAGCGTACATGCCGTCACGAATACGATCGACGTGTTCATCACGTAAATCACGAAGACCTGTTACTTGCTCATCAAAAGAGCGTGTCGCGATAATACCCATTACGTAAGGGATCTTAATTGCGTAATCGGTATGCATCGTTTCCTGATTAGGAACACCAAATAACGTAAATGCGGCAGGTGCAGGTTCAGTGTGCCACTCTGCTTCAATTGCAGCGAGTTTCACTTTTTGAACTTCACCAAGCTCGTAGCCAGATTCGTCACCAAGAACGATGGTAGATAAGATAGCTGCAATACCGAAAGAAGCAGCAATAGCAAACGAACGACGAGCAAACGCAATGTCACGACCTTTTAATAGGTAGTATGAACTGATGCCTAGAATAAACATTGCGCCACAAGTGTAACCAGAAGCAACCGTATGCACGAACTTAACCTGAGCAACTGGGTTTAGTACAACCTCAGAGAAGCTCACCATTTCCATTCGCATGGTTTCGAAGTTGAAATCTGCGCCTACTGGGTTTTGCATCCAGCCGTTTGCGATAAGAATCCAAAGAGCAGAGAAGTTAGAGCCTAGTGCCACAAGCCAGGTAACCGCTAAGTGTTGGCGTTTAGATAGACGATCCCACCCGAAGAAGAATAGACCAACAAAAGTTGACTCCAGGAAGAATGCGACAAGTGCTTCGATCGCTAGCGGTGCACCGAAGATATCACCTACATAGTGGGAGTAGTAAGACCAGTTCGTACCAAACTGGAACTCCATGGTAAGGCCTGTCGCCACACCAAGTGCAAAGTTAATACCGAATAGCTTACCCCAGAACTTGGTCATGTCCTTATAGATTTGCTTGTTCGTCATTACGTACATCGATTCCATAATGGCCAGAAGGAAGGCCATACCAAGGGTCAATGGTACGAATAGGAAGTGATACATCGCTGTCAGTGCAAACTGCAACCGCGATAGATCAACTACGTCAATCATGGTAACTCCTATGTGTCGGCTGAATGACACTCTCTACATAT
The DNA here is from genome assembly GCF_033338675.1 of Vibrio sp. Vb1574. Lineage (NCBI taxonomy): Bacteria > Pseudomonadati > Pseudomonadota > Gammaproteobacteria > Vibrionales > Vibrionaceae > Vibrio > Vibrio sp. Vb1574. The sequence goes on along the minus strand of NZ_JAWOTC010000005.1, from coordinate 6,979 downwards.
TGCAATCCATATTCAGGTGTTATTTACACTTGAAAAATGTTGAATTATCACAACTCATTGTTGCAAAAATGTGCTTCATTGGTTAGTTAATTGTTAAGCATCAGCTAATATAGCTGGGGCTAATATTACTTGTAAAAACAGATTGTTTCAAAAGGTTTATAGCCGTAACGCGCTTTGATATACATCAATGTTTATGCGCGGAATTTGCACAAAAATCCATCACATTGATCTAGATCAACCAGTATTGGATACGGATGTTAAGAGAGAGTAATCAGGAGAGAAATTAACCAGTTGCAAGCAAACATCGAGTTAACAATCAATGCTTTTTACTTACTAAACCAGTATGAGAAAAAATTCAAAAAATGTGAGTTTGGTCAACTTTAATGAAGCGCTGGGCAACAACGGCCCAGCGAGGGAATCTTATTTTTCAATTCCGAAATGCAAATACGCACGATCTGTCGCGATTCTTCCACGCGGAGTGCGTTGTAAATAACCTTGCTGAATAAGATAAGGTTCAAGAACGTCTTCAATAGTGTCCTTTTCTTCACCTATCGCCGCTGCCATGTTGTCGAGCCCGACCGGACCACCACCAAATTTTTCCATAATCGCGAGTAGTAGCTTACGGTCCATGTAATCGAAGCCTTCGGCGTCCACATCAAGCATATTCAACGCCTTATCGGCAACATCGGCACAAATGTGACCATTGCCTTTTACTTCCGCATAATCACGAACACGACGTAGCAAACGGTTAGCAATACGTGGTGTGCCACGCGCACGTCTTGCCACTTCCAATGCACCTTCAGGTTCCATTGATAAACCTAAACAATCCGCGCTTCGCTGCACGATATCTTGGAGGTCTTTTATCTTATAAAACTCAAGGCGCTGAGTAATACCAAAGCGGTCGCGCAATGGTGACGTTAAAGAGCCCGCTCGGGTCGTCGCACCAATTAACGTAAATGGTGGTAAATCGATCTTAATAGAACGAGCGGCCGGACCTTCACCGATCATAATATCCAGTTGATAATCTTCCATCGCCGGATACAGCACCTCTTCAACCATCGGGCTCAAGCGGTGAATCTCATCGATGAACAACACATCGTTTTCTTCGAGGTTGGTTAACAGCGCGGCCAAATCGCCTGCTTTCTCAAGTACAGGGCCTGAAGTAGTGCGAATGTTCACTTCCATTTCATTGGCAACGATGTTCGCAAGTGTGGTTTTACCCAAACCTGGGGGACCAAAAATCAAAAGGTGATCAAGTGCTTCGCTACGTAACTGAGCAGCTTTAATGAAGATCTCCATTTGGTCACGGACATGGTCCTGACCTTGGTAATCCGCTAATTTTTTTGGCCGAATAGCACGATCAATGACATCTTCATCACGAAAGGCAGGGTTTTCTGGCGCGATTAAACGATCGGCTTCAATCATCTTTTTACCTTGAAAAATGGTTACCTGAGAGAATAATGCCGCTCGTTTAACAGCAAGTGGCATATTTCTATATCTCGTCATCCTGTACAGCGACGAAGGAGCGTGATACAGGATCTTCTATCCGAGCGATTTATGGTCAAATTGTTTCATTAACCGCTCAGCGTGCTGCTATTAGATTCCCAGTCTCGCCAGGCTCGCTGGAATGACACAAAAAACATCGTTAAGCGATTGGCATTAACCTTAGAGAATGAGTTATCTTGAACAAATGTTCACTGTGCAACCAGCGTTACACCATTGATTTTAGAGCTTCACGGATCATTTGCTCACTGCTCATGTCCGGTTTAGCGATCTGAGATACCACTTTCGACGCTTGAGTCGGCTTGTAACCTAGAGCTAGAAGCGCACTGATTGCTTCTTCTTCCGCGTTGTTGGATGTCGCACTAGAATCCGCAGGAGCAGCATCCGTAAATGGTGTAAATAGATCGCCAGCGCCCCACCCTTTCAAGCGGTCTTTCATTTCAACAACCAATCTCTCTGCGGTTTTCTTGCCAACGCCTGGAAGCTTAACCAGCGTAGAAACGTCTTCATGTTCCACACAAGTAACAAATTGCGTTGCTGTCATACCAGAGAGAATACCAAGACCGAGTTTAGGACCAACGCCATTGGCTTTGATCACTTCACGGAAAAGTGCTCGTTCTTTTACCGTGTTGAAACCGTATAGCAATTGCGCATCTTCACGGACAACAAAGTGAGTATAAATAATGGCTTCTTCGCCAACATTTGGCAGTTCGTAAAAACAGCTCATTGGCATCTGGACTTCATAGCCAATGCCATTAACTTCAATTAATACTTCAGGTGGTTGTTTTTCAATCAGTGTGCCACGAAGACGTCCAATCACTATAAATACTCTTTGGAAATGAATTTGCGACAGGATAATAAAGAACTGGATAGACATCCAGTTAATTTTAACGGTAGCGCCCTTTTCTGGCACTGGTTGCTTTGCCCGCTAACGCAACGAGAGTCTTGTTAGTATTGGCATGACAAATCGCCACACCTAAAGCATCGGCTGCATCCGCTTGAGGCTTGGCGGGCAATTTAAGCATCTGCTGAACCATATGCTGAACTTGCGCTTTGTCCGCGCCACCAGTGCCGACGACAGCTTGCTTAATAAGACGAGCCGCGTATTCAAATACCGGCAACTCCGCATTCACCGCAGCAACAATTGCACTGCCACGAGCTTGGCCAAGTTTTAGCGCTGAATCCGCGTTTTTGGCCATAAACACTTGCTCGATCGCGAAAACGTCCGGTTGAAACTGGGTAATGATTTCCGTGACGCCTGCATAAATCTGTTTAAGCCGACCCGGAAGTTCTTTTTCTGAAGTACGAATGCAGCCACTACCAAGGTATTGCAAGTGGCGTCCATTTTGACGAATGACCCCATAGCCGGTAATGCGCGAACCTGGGTCAATGCCCAAAATAATTGACATGAATGTTCCTAAAAATGAGGCCTAATTCGGCCTCAGTCTTTTTATTATTACTTGCTAACTTCGGAGCAAATACCGCTCCCGACACCTTGAGTTTAATCTAGCGTAGCCGCAACGTCGTCAGAGATATCACCATTGTGATAAACCTCTTGAACGTCGTCCAGATCTTCCAAAGCGTCAATCAAACGAAGTAGTTTTGGCGCAGTATCCGCATCCAAATCTGCTTTCGTAGATGGGATCAGCGACACCTCAGCGTTCTCTGCCTCAAACCCTGCGGCATCAAGGGCATCTTTTACGAGTCCAAAATCGCCTGGGGCCGTGTAGACATCAATCGAGCCATCTTCTGCCGTTTCAATGTCATCAGCACCACTTTCTAATGCTACTTCCATTACCGCATCCTCATCTAAACCTGGGCCATATGAAATCACGCCTTTCTTGTCGAAAAGATAGTTGACGCTACCATCCGTCCCCAGATTACCGCCTGACTTTGAGAATGCATGGCGTACGCCAGATACCGTACGATTTCGGTTATCCGTCATACATTCGACCATGACCGCCGTACCACCTGGACCATAACCTTCATAGATCACGGTTTCCATGTTGTCGTCGCCTTCACCACCAGCACCTCGGCTGACAGCGCGGTTGACAGTGTCACGTGTCATGTTGTTAGACAGTGCTTTATCAATTGCTGCTCGCAAACGTGGGTTATTTTCTGGCTCACCGCCCCCCTCTTTTGCCGCAACAACGATTTCACGTATTAATTTAGTAAAGATTTTGCCGCGCTTCGCATCTTGCGCTGCTTTACGGTGACGAATATTCGCCCATTTACTATGACCAGCCATAATTCACCTTTTAATGTATTTTGACGCTTAATAACAAAACATGTTCTAAAAGCGTTGCTTGGGAAATTGCTTTGGAAGTTTCTTGGGTTTATTTAAACAAAAACTCCCGCAGTTGCGGGAGTTTTCTTCAAATGTTGTGCGCTTATTCTGCGTCTTTTTCTTTCGCTGCAGTTACTGCGATTGCTAGCTCTTCTAGCGCTGCTGGGTTCGCAATACTTGGTGCGTCTGTTAGTAGACACGCCGCTGCTGTTGTTTTAGGGAACGCGATAACATCACGGATGTTCTCTGTGCCACATAGCAGCATTACTAGACGGTCTAGACCAAATGCAAGACCAGCATGTGGAGGCGTACCGAATTTCAGCGCATCAAGCAGGAAACCGAACTTAAGCTGTTGCTCTTCAGGTGTGATGCCTAGAATATCAAATACGGCTTCTTGCATATCTGCGTTGTGGATACGAACAGAGCCGCCGCCCACTTCGTAGCCATTTAGAACCATATCGTAAGCGTTAGAATTTGCCGCAGCAGGGTTTGCTTTTAGCTCTTCTGCAGTCACACCTAGAGGCGATGTGAATGGGTGGTGCATCGCGTGTAGGTTGCCTTCGTCATCTTCTTCGAACATCGGGAAGTCAACCACCCATAGTGGAGCCCATGCAGACTCATCCGTTAGCTCTAGGTCTTTACCTAGTTTCAAACGTAGCGCACCCATTGCTTCTGCAACGATACCCGCTTTATCAGCGCCAAATAGAATAATGTCACCAGATTCCGCTTGAGTACGATCTAGAATGCCGTTGATCACGTCTTCATTTAGGAACTTAGCGACTGGAGATTGGATACCTTCCATGCCCGCTGCACGGTCATTAACCTTCATCCAAGCTAGACCTTTCGCACCGTAGATGCCAACGAATTCACCGTAGCCATCAATTTGCTTACGAGTCAAAGATGCACCACCTGGAACGCGAATAACGGCAACGCGGCCTTTTTCGTCGTTTGCTGGACCTGAGAATACTTTGAACTCAACATCTTTCACTAGGTCAGCAACGTCTACTAGTTCCAGTGGGTTACGTAGGTCTGGCTTGTCCGAACCGAAACGACGAATCGCTTCGCTGAACGGCATTACTGGGAATTCACCTAGGTCAACATTTAGTAGCTCTTGCCACATTTCACGAACCATTTTCTCAGTCGTTGCACGAACTTGGTCAGCCGTCATGAATGACGTTTCGATATCGATCTGAGTGAATTCTGGTTGACGGTCAGCACGCAAGTCTTCATCACGGAAACACTTAACGATTTGGTAGTAACGGTCAAAACCAGACATCATTAGAAGCTGTTTGAATAGCTGTGGAGACTGAGGAAGCGCGTAGAAGCTGCCTTTGTGAACGCGGCTAGGTACTAGGTAGTCACGAGCGCCTTCTGGAGTCGCTTTTGTTAGTACTGGCGTTTCGATGTCTAGGAAGCCGTTGTCATCTAGGAAACGACGAACAAAGCTAGACGCTTTAGCTCGTAGCTTGATGCGGTCGCTCATTTCTGGACGACGTAGATCTAGGTAACGGTACTTCAGGCGCTGCTCTTCAGAGTTCTTTTGGTTGAAGTCTAGAGGCAGAACATCAGAACGGTTGATGATTTCAAGACCTTTCGCAAGGATCTCAACTTCACCTGTTGCCATGTCTTTGTTTGCTTGGCTCTCTGGGCGAACGCGCACTTCACCCGTTAGTTTGATACAGAATTCATTACGAAGTGTGTTCGCCACTTCATACGCATCCGCCATATCTGGATCAACAACTACCTGAACGATACCTTCGCGATCTCGCATATCAATAAAAATAAGACCGCCTAAATCACGACGACGGTTAACCCAGCCGCAAAGTTCTACAGTTTGTCCTGCAAGGGACTTGTTCAGGTGACCACAGTAATGGGTACGCATAATGAAATTCCCAATCTCTCAAATGTTGTTAACTACGCTCTGTCAGCCTCATTGCTAAGCAGAGTAAAGATTCAGTTATACGCTGAATGTCCACGAAAATCGACTACTCAACATACAATTACGTGTGTTTTATCATTCACTGGTGCTTTTTAGTACAACAAATGTTCAAAAGCGCACCAAAGCGAAAAAATTGGGGAGGATTATAGCGTGAAATTACCTATTTCAGCAAAACTCTCGTAAAGTATTCACACGAGTAGCAAGCAGTAAAGAATAATGGATAACTTACCTCTTCGACTTGGATTGACGATGTGGTCGCACAATCAATGGCAACAAAGTTTTTACGGCAGCGGGACAAAGCCCGCTGAACGTTTAGAAAGGTATGCGCAAGTGTTTCATACCGTGGAAGGCAACACGACATTTTATGCCACACCGACGCTCAATACAGTGCAAAACTGGAGAGCCGCAACCCACGATGATTTTCGCTTTACTTTCAAACTTCCTAAAGCCATCACTCATGAGCAAATGCTAAGAGGTTGCAGCGAACAACTGAGAGACTTCATGAAAGTCATGGAGCCTTTGCATGACCGTGTGGGCCAATGGACAATTCAATTACCAGCCGCATTTGGTCCTGAGCACCTTGATCGGCTGAAAAAGTTCTGTGCGAACTTTCCACCTAACTTCCCTCTCGGTGTTGAGGTTCGCCATATGGCATTTTTCTCCAAAGGCGAAGAAGAGCGAGCACTTAACCAATGGTTAGTAGAGAATAATATTGACCGCATTATGATGGATAGCCGCCCAGTCTTTGCCGCTAAGCCCGACAATGAGGCGATTATTGATGCACAAATGAAAAAACCACGAGTCCCTGTTCACGCCATTGCTACCGCTTCACACCCTTTGATTCGCTTTATTGGTCATCCAGAAGAACAGCAAAATTACGAGTTTTTTAAACCATGGCTCAACAAGTTGCCACAATGGATTGCCGAAGGTAAACAGCCATATGTCATGATCCATACCGCAGACAATATAATTGCGCCAGAGTTGGCCGCAAACCTATATAAAGACATACAAAAGCGTATCACACTCCCTGAGTTATCACCTTTCCCAGCTGACGATGGCAACTCGCAGTTACAGATGTTCTAACGCAACACATGACAGAGGCGCGAAATTCCCATAAAATACGCGCCTTTTTTGGTGCCTGACATTTTCAGGCGGCTTGTATGCAGAGACTTAGTTATGAACCCTAAGAGCAATCCAGATACTATTTTTTCGGCTCCAATCGATAAAATTGGGGATTTCACGTTCGATGA